>JAGREJ010000177.1:0-3163 GCA_020446595.1 Novosphingobium sp.
CGGTTCCGATTTCCGGCAAATCGACGGTCAATGCCTACACGGCGTCGCCGACTCCCTTTCCGCCGGGGGCGGAACCTACATTCAGCTACGACGACGAACTGATCCTCCAGATCGAAACCTCCCGGCGGGAGATGACCGACACTATCATCGCCTACGGGACGCGGGGCGGTGTCTATCTGCCGTTCGGCGCACTTACGCGGTTCCTCGACCTTGCCTTCGCGGTCAGCGATGACGGCCATTTCGCGAGCGGCTGGTTCCTGTCCGAAGACCGCACGCTCAGCATCAACCTGCGTGAAGGCCGGATGCTGCTGGCGGGCAAGGAAATCGCCTTGTCGCGCGGTGAGGCGATCGCTTTCGACGGCGAGCTCTATCTGCGCGCGGAGGATTTCGCGAAGATCTTCCCGCTCAGGCTGACGACCAACTTGCGCGCCCAGCTCGTTCGCGTGGAGACGCTCGAGACGTTTCCCTTCGAGCAGCGTCTTGCGCGCGAAAAGGCGCGCGAGCGCCTTGAAGGCAAGAATGGAGCCAAAAGGTCCGACCTCTGGCCGCGCGAGGCCACGCCTTGGCAGGCCTTTGCCATGCCGATGACCGACATCGAACTGCGCGCGGCGTCGGACAGTTCGCTGGGTACGCGCGTCGAAGGCGACCTGCGCTTGGCCGGCGATCTCGCCTTCATGACGGCGCGCGCCTACTTAAGCGGTTCCAGCCGAGATGGGTTAACCGGCGCGCGGATCGAGCTGGGTCGACGCGATCCCGACGCCGGGCTGTTCGGGCCGCTTCGTGCGACCGAGTTCCAGGTCGGTGACGTATCGACACAGGCACTGCCGCTTGGCCTGCGGGGGATCAGCGGGCGGGGCGCGGCCATCACCAATGCGCCGATCGACAGGGCCTCGCTGTTCGATGCGATCGACCTGCGCGGCGAATTGCCCGAAGGCTACGAGGTTGAGCTTTACCGCAACGACATTCTGATCGAATCGACCCGTACGCCGGTGAACGGTCAATACGAATTCCTGCAAGTGCCGGTCGATTTCGGCACCAATGTGTTCCGCCTCGTCTTCTTCGGGCCGCAGGGTCAGCGACATGAGGAAGTGCGCCGGATCAGCGTTGGCGATGGACGGCGCAAGCCGGGCGAACTGGTCTATTCCTTTGGTGTGGCCCAGAAGGACGTCAATCTTCTCAATGTCCGCGATCCGTTCGACGCAAAACCCGAAGATCTCGGCGCGTGGCGCGCCACCGGCTCGCTTGAATACGGATTAACCGCCGGGCTGACCGCGCAGATGGCGGGCTCTTGGTTCCAGACGGGGCGAGGGTCGAGCTGGCAGGGGAGCGCAGGCCTTCGGACCGGCCTTGCCGGAACGGCGATACGCGCCGATTTCGGCCTTCAGAAAGGCGGAGGCAAGTCGGCGCAGCTTGGCATTGGCGGGCAACTCTTCGGTGCGTCCTACACACTTACTCATGCCGAATACTCGGGCAATTTCAGTGATGAGGTGCGCGCCTTCTCGAACGATTTTCTAGATCGAGCGACCGAATTCAACGTCAATGCCACGGTGCGGTTGGGAGGCGAGGACGCGCCGATCTATTTGCCGCTTTCGGCCCGTGCGCGGCGGCTCGAATTCGCCGACGGGCGCGAGCAGACAGATGCTTCGCTCAAGGGTTCGGTGCGGTTTTCCGGCGTGATGCTTTCAAAGACGCTGGACTATGCGCACACGAGCTCTCCGTTCGGTTTTTCCGCGACCAGTCTCGTCGGTGGTTTCGATCTGGCGACCTTGTCCGGTTCGCGCACCCAGTATCGCGCCTCGCTTTCCTATGCCGCGAAGCCGAAGCTCGAACTGCGTTCGGCGGCGGTGCAGGTCGACCACGCGTTCGACGACCGTACCCTTGCGAAGCTGATCGTTGGCCATACCTTCGCGAACGACGAGACCCGCGTCGGTCTTTCGGCAATCCGGAATTTCGAACACTTCACCCTGAGCTTCAGTGGCGATTATGCCGTGCCGAGCGGCACCTATTCCGCTGCGTTGCGGCTGGGCTTCGGCTTCGGCCGCAATCCGCTGACGGGCCGATTCTTCCTTGACCGGCCGGGACTCGCGCTGGGCGGAGCGGTGGCCGTTCGCGCCTATCACGACAAGAACGCCGACAATCGCTTCGATGAAGGCGATCTGGTCCTGCCAAATGTCGAATTCGGTCTGGGCGGCAAGATGGTGGCCACGGACAAGCAAGGCGTGGCCATGATCGGACGGCTCGGTGACGGCGTGCGCACCAATTACAGGGTGGATATGGAAACGCTGCCCGATATCGCTCTCTATCCGACGTCGCCGGGAGTTTCATTCGTGCCGCGCGCTGGTCGCGTCCACGTCTCCGAGTTCCCGGTTATCGCGCATAGCGAGATCGAGGGAACCGCCCGTTTCATTTCCGACCGCACCGGAAAGGCGGTTTCGGGTGTCCGCCTCGAACTGGTCGCCGCCGATGGCAATGTCGTCAAACGTGTCCGCACCGAAGGCGACGGCTTCTACCTGTTCGAACAGGTAGCTCCGGGAAGCTACTCGATAAGGATCGAGCCGGAGCAGGCGAACCGCTTGGGCATTGCTCTGACCGGGGACGGTATGGTCACCGCGTCACCCGAAGGAGACATCGTGCGCCGCGATCTGGACATTGCGAGGGAATGACGGATCACATGTCCGGATAGGATATGGCGATGACTTCCCATTCCTTCTCGCCGCCTGGAAGGCGCACGGTCCGCAGGTCGCCCACCGCAGCGCCGCGGAGCGCGCGTGCGAGCGGTGCGCTCCAGCCGATCTTGCCTTTCGCGGCGTCCTGCTCGTCGTCGCCAACCAGCGTGACGGTGCGGTGCTGGTCATCCTCGTCCGCGATAACGACCTTGGCGCCAAAGAAAATCCGGCTGCGTTCCGTCTGCGCAGACGGATCGAGCACGCGCAGTTTCTTCATCCGACGGGCAAGGTGGCCCAGTTCCCGGTCGATCTCTCGCATGCGCTTGCGCCCATAGATATAGTCGCCGTTCTCCGAACGATCGCCGTTGCCCGCTGCCCAGCTCACTATCTCGACTATCTCGGGCCGCTCGGTGCCGAGAAGGTGATCGTAACGTGCCCGCAACGCCGCCATGCCAGCGGGGGTTATCGGGGGGCCATCTGCCGCCAATTTCCTAACC
>JAGREJ010000177.1:3214-9076 GCA_020446595.1 Novosphingobium sp.
TTTCCGGGATAGAGCGCGTCGTAGACCACCGCGTTTTCCAGCACCTTGGCGATGTAGTTCTTGGTCTCGTAGATCGGGATGCGCTCGATCCAGGTGATCCAGTCGATCGAGCCGTTGCGCGGATCGCCATTGGCCCGAAGCCATTTGTTCACATTGCCCGGTCCGGCGTTGTAGGCGCCGACAGCGAGCGGATAGGAGCCGCCATAGTAGGCAAGCATCCGCGCGAAGTAGCCGTCGCCAAGCTGGATGTTGTAAGTGGCGTCGGTGATCAACGCGCCGACATTGTAGGACAGGCCGAGCTTGCCTGCCTGTTCGCGCGCGGTTCCCGGCATGAGCTGCATCAGCCCGCGTGCACCGGCATGGCTGATCGCGTTCATCGCGAACTGGCTTTCCTGACGGGTGATCGCGTGAACCATCGTCCAGTTCGCGCCCTGCGGGGTCGGCACCTGCGGAAAGCCGATCCGCGCGAAATTGCCATGGCCATCGGTATGGGCGTTCTGGCTGAGGATAACGGCAAGGTCGCGCCGCCCGATCTCACGCGCAAGGTCGGCGACGAGGACATGTTCGGCCTCGGTCGTGGCCTGCTCGGAAATCTCCCTGAAGAAGCGCACCGACGTGCTCCACTCGTAGTTGCGCGCGACTTCGCGCACCGCTCGTGTCAGCGGGCGATTGTTAAAGGCCGCTTGCTGCGCACTGGTCGGAACATCGCCGGGCAGCACATCGAGGTTGGGGATCGGACGGTTCAGCCGCTCGAGCGAGAGCTGGCCGTAGAAATGATCGGGATATTGCGCGGCCAGCTCGAAATAGCGCATCGCGCCTTGCCGGTCGCCAGCTTCGTAGGCTGCGCGTCCGGCCCAGTAGAGGCCCTTGGTGCGAGTGCCCGGCGTCTTGGCGGCGGCGCCGTAACGATAGAACAGCGGCGCGGCCCGGCGCGGATCGCGCAGGTTCCACAGCGCCTTGGTCCCTCCCAGCCACATCAGCGAGGTGTAGTCGTCGCGCAGGCGGTAGCTCAGTTCCGAAATGTCGGTACCCGGCGCGAAGGCATCGTCGATCGAGCTGGCGATGCGGACGGCATCTTCCGAACTTCCGGCCCTTGCCGCCCACAACAGGTTGTTGACCCACTTTTCAGCATCGCGCGCCGGAGCGGTCATCTGCGGTCGGCTGGTGAGGAGGGCAATAGCCGTGGAGGAATTGCGGGCATTGCGTGCCTGCTGGACGCGGGCATGGATGTAGCCCGGATCGCGCAGGTCAGCCGGCGTGAGCGGAAGCCCCAGCGAGCCCGCGCTTCCGCCCTGGGTGATTGCCAGCCGCTCGGCGAACAGATTGCGCCGCGCCGGCGAAACGCGCGCGAGCTGCCTTTCGCCGGCCTGCGTCCAGCCTTCCCACAACAGCGCATCCATTCGCGCATCGTGATCGTCGCGGCTGAACTGGTCGCCATAGCGGAACAGCAGGGCGGACTCGGCAGCTTCGCTCATCGGTCCGCCGCGCCAGGCCTGCCGCGCCGTCTCGAATGCGCCGGGATAGTTAAGCGAAGCGAGCGCCAGCGCCTGACGGGCGCGCCCCGGATTGGTGAGCGGTGGCTGTTTTTCGAAGTAGGCGATCACGCTGCGCGCATCGACGGTCTCGCGTTCGAGGGCGGCCTCGGCATAGCCACGAATGCGCGCCTCCATGGGGAAACCGGGATAATTGAGCAGTAGCCAGGAATACTGGCTGAATGACAGGTTTGCGTTGTTGCTGAGCACCTTCCACTGCTCGATCGCCTGTCTCGCGCCAGGATCCTGACGATTGGACGCAGCCGTGCGGGCAGCGTCCCACTGCGCGCCATCCGCGGCCATGACGGGAGTTGCGAACGCGGCGGTTGTCGCCAGAATTGCGGTGGTGGTCAGTCTGAGCATGCTGGACATTCTTGCGTCAGGCTCCTTATCAGGCGCTGAATGATCTAATCCATGGCAAGGCCCAAGCCTCGCGCTGGCAGCCACTGGACCAAGTGCAAAGGCGATGTCCATGTTTTCCGGTTCCATTCCCGCTCTGGTGACCCCGTTCAGGGACGGAGCGTTCGACGAGGTTGCGTTTCGACGGCTCGTCGAATTGCAGATCGATAGCGGATCGAGCGCGCTGGTCCCTTGCGGCACCACAGGCGAATCGCCCACGCTGAGCCACGAAGAGCACATGAAGGTCACCGAGGTCTGTATCGAGGTAACGGCAGGTCGGGTTCCTGTCATTGCCGGTGCGGGCTCCAATTCCACGGCAGAGGCGATCCAGCTTGCCTCCCACGCCGAACAGGCGGGCGCGGATGCGGTGCTGGTGGTGACGCCCTACTACAACAAGCCGAACCAGGACGGAATATTTGCCCATTTCAAGGCTGTGCATGACGCGATCGGCATTCCGGTGATTCTCTATGATGTGCCGGGGCGGACGGTCGTTTCGCTGGGTCTGGACACTGTGGTTGCGCTTGCCGACTTGCCGCGCATCGCCGGGATCAAGGACGCAACCGGAGAGATCGGTCTGGTGTCGGACTACCTCGACCGAATCGGGCCGGAATTCTGCCAGCTCTCCGGCAATGACGAGTCGGCGCTGGGGCATCGTGCACAGGGCGGGGTCGGCTGCATTTCGGTCTCGGCCAATGTCGCGCCGCGGCTCTGCGCGGATTTCCAGCGCGCGCTGGCCGAAGGCGATCTGGCAACGGCGCGCGAACTCAATGCACGGCTGCACTTGCTGCACCGGGCAATGTTTGCCGATACCTCGCCGGGACCGGCGAAATATGCCCTTTCCAGAGTGCACGACTGGATTTCGGCCGAAGTGCGCCTTCCGGTCGTCGGCCCCAGCGAAAAGGCGCGTGCCCAGATCGACGCGGCGCTGGTGTACGCCGGACTGATTTGAGCGGAAAACTCCCCAGGAGGCCCGTTTCTTTTTTAACCTGGGCACCCTACATGGCGTGCAATCATGGCTCGCCCGAAGACTACATCGTTCGACAAGTTCAAGACCGTCGCCGAAAACCGGCGCGCGCGGTTCGACTATCATATCGACGAGACGTTCGAGGCAGGCATCGCGCTTACCGGCACGGAAGTTAAGAGCCTGCGCTTCGGCGAGGGATCGATCGCCGAGAGCTATGCCGAAGTACGCAATGGCGAGGTTTGGCTGGTCAATTCGAACGTGCCCGAATTCAGCCACGGCAACCGCTTCAATCACGAGCCCAAGCGTCCGCGCAAGCTGCTGATGCACGAGCGCGAGATTGCCCGCTTGCAAGGCTCGGTTGAACGCAAGGGCATGACGCTCGTGCCACTTTCGATCTATTTCAACAGCCGAGGCCGGGCAAAAGTCGAACTGGCGCTCGCGCGGGGCAAGAACGTGGCCGACAAGCGTCAGACGGTGAAGGATCGCGACTGGCAGCGCCAGAAGTCGCGGGTCATGCGGGAACACGGGTGATGGCGGAAAGAAAGCCGATCAAGGACCGTATCGTACCGAAGATGCCGACCCGCGACGAGATGGCGGAGAACCGCTGGCTCGCGCCGATCGCGCATCGGTTCCTGTCGCCCGAGCTCTGGCGTTTCACCCGCCGCTCGGTGCCGCGCGGCGTGGCGCTGGGCATATTCTCCGGTTTCATCATACCGATCGGCCAGATATTCCTCGCGGCATTTCTCGCGCTGCCTGCGCGCGCCAATGTGCCGCTGGCAGTGCTTGTGACCTTTGTCACCAACCCCTTCACCCTGCCGTTCTGGCTGTTCGTTGCCAACCGCGTCGGCAAGTTCTTCCTTCGCATCGATGCATCGGGGCACAGCGAGGCGCTGGGCCGGGAAATCGCGAGCGGCCGTTGGGAGGGCTATAGCTGGTTCTTCCAGACCGCCGGAGCCACCGCGGTCGGCTTCGTCCTGCTTGCGGTGATCGGTTCGGCCATCGGCTATCTGGTCTCCGGCTGGGTGTGGCGGTTCTGGGTTGGCAGGAAATTGCGCGCCAAGCAGCGTCGCTACATGGAACGCGAGGGAGAACTGCTTTGACCGTGCCAACTCCGGTCGCGTCCGATCCACTGGCCGAGGAGCAGGTGCCGGTGCGGATCGGCGACTGGATACTGGTTGGCCTTGCCCTGGCGGCAAGCGCGGCCGCCGTCTGGTTCATTTCGCGCGACCTGCTGACAACGGGCGCCTTCGTGGCGGGCCTCTGCGTGCTTGGCACTCTGGCGTTGGCGATGTCGCGCCGTCGTGTTGGCGAGGCGGCGGATCACGTCGCCTTGCCGGACTGGTCGGTGACTTCGGCCGCTATCGAACAGCCCGATTGCGCCATTGCGATTACCGATCGTGCCGGACGCATGGTTTGTGCAAGCACACGCTATGGCGACTGGTTCGGAGACAGCCGCACGCCTTTGGCAATCGACATCGATGATCCGTCGCGTGAACGCCTCGAACGCGCCGCCCGCTCGGCATGGCGCGATGGCGAGGCGCGAATCGACCTGCTCGAAGCCGCCGCGCCGGGAACATCGCGCTGGCGCGGCAGGATCGAGCGTGCCGGACGCGGTGGCGACTTTCAGGTCTGGCGCTTCGAGCCCATCGAACACGCCGATCGGGTGGGCGAGCTGACTTCCGGGCTCCAGGGCAAGATGGGCCGGGCTCTTGCGCGCTCGGGCATAGCCGCGGCGCTGGTCGATCCGGATGGAACGATTCTGGCCGCGAATGCGGGATTTTGCGAAGCGGCGACGGGCGATGCAGCGGCCGAAATGAGCGGGCGGGAGTTCGTTTCGTTCCTGCGTCAGGACGAGGCCGACCGCATAGGCTGGGCGCGGGATGGCATGAATGGATCGCCGCTGACGCTCTATCAGGTGCCGGTCGCCGATCCCGATGCGCCCCTGCCGGAAACCGAAGCGACGCCGCTGCTCATATTTCTGGTCGAGGCCGGTGTCGGGATCGGCGAAGGGGCGGGCGACGCGGCCGCCGCCGTGCCGCATCTCGAAGCATTGCTCGACCAGTTGCCGCTCGGTCTCGCCATGGCGGATCGTGACGGACGCCTGCTGTTCGCCAATGCCGCTTTCATGCGGGCCGCCGGGCGCGAGGGCGATGCTCCGCCGCGCTATCCCACCGATCTTGTGACGCGTGAGGACAAGGCCGCGCTTTCCGATGCGATCCGCCGGTTCGGGCAAGGACCAGCCGCTTCGGGCGACATCGCCATCCGTCTTGCCGCGCAGGGGGATGACCCGGTTTCGCTCAGCCTTGCCGGAGTGCGGGGCCTTGGCGAGGCGGCAGTGCTTCTCGGCCTGACCGATTCCAGCGAGGAAGCGCGGCTCAAGCGCCAGGTTGCACAGGCTACCAAGATGCAGGCCGTCGGTCAGCTTGCGGGCGGTGTCGCGCACGATTTCAACAACGTGCTGACCGCGATCCTGGGCACATGCGACCTCATGCTGATGCGCCACACGCCCGGCGATTCGGACTATGACGACATCCAGCAAATCCGCGCCAATTCGAATCGCGCGGCATCGCTGACGCGGCAATTGCTTGCCTTCTCCCGCCAGCAGACATTGCGGCCCGAAGTGCTGCAACTGCCCGACGTCGTTTCCGACGTTTCGCAGATGCTGCGCCGCCTTATCGGCGAGAAGATCCAGCTTGTGGTGATGCACGATCGCGACCTCGGCCCGATACGCGCGGACCCGAGCCAGCTTGAGCAGGTGATTGTCAATCTCGCGGTCAATGCCCGCGACGCCATGCTTTCGCACAAGGGCGCGCCGGGGCGTCCGGTCACCAGCCGTCTCACGCTGGCGACGCGGCGCGTTACCGCGACCGACGTGCGCGCCATGGGTAACGAGATCATCCCGGCGGGCGACTATACCGCGCTCATTGTGGAAGATACGGGCGCAGGCATTCCACCGGAAAATCTCGG
>JAGREJ010000178.1:0-281 GCA_020446595.1 Novosphingobium sp.
AGGCGCGCTTTCGGCGGAAACGGCTTATGACGGGCTGATGGAGGCGGGCTATATCGTGCGCTGGCTTCCCGGCCAGGGACTGCCGCAGGGCCTGCGCGTGACTGTGGGTGCGCGCGAGGACATGGACGCCATCGCCGATGCGCTCGCCGCGATGGCCCAAAAGGCGGCAAAGGCGCACGCACGATGAGCTTTACGAACGTCGCTATCATAGGCCTCGGCCTGCTGGGCGGCTCGATCGGGCTGGCGGTGCAGGAAGAGCTGCCCGACATGCGCACCACCGG
>JAGREJ010000178.1:390-1271 GCA_020446595.1 Novosphingobium sp.
CCCGGTGCAATGGGCCAAGCGGCGCGCGAGGTCGCGCCCGCCTTGCCGGAAGGCGCGCTGGTGAGCGATGTCGGCTCGTGCAAGCAATCCATCGCAGCCGCACTTGCCGAAGCACTGCCCGACCACACAATCATCCCCGCGCACCCTGTTGCGGGCACCGAGCATTCCGGCCCGGACGCGGGCTTTGCCACGCTGTTCCGCAACCGCTGGTGCATCGTCACGCCGCCCGAGGCGACCGACCTGCTGAAGCTCACCGCGCTGGTCGAATTCTGGGAAGCACTGGGCGCCAATGTCGAGATCATGGACGCCGCCCACCACGACCTCGTTCTCGCGGTGACCAGCCACCTGCCGCACCTCATCGCCTATACAATCGTGGGGACAGCCTCGGACCTTGAAGACGTAACCGAGAGCGAAGTGATCAAGTATTCGGCGGGCGGCTTCCGCGATTTCACGCGCATTGCCGCCAGCGACCCGACCATGTGGCGCGACGTGTTCCTCGCCAACAGGGACGCGGTGCTGACCATGCTGCAACGCTTCACCGAGGATCTGACCCAGCTCCAGCGGGCTATCCGGGTCGGCAACGACGAGCTGCTGTTCGACCACTTCACCCGCACCCGCGCAATCCGCCGCTCGATCATCGAGGAAGGCCAGGACGACGGGCGACCCGATTTCGGTCGCGGGGACCACGCGGGCTAGCTGGAACGGGCGACCGGCCGGATGGCAGCCGCCAGCCGCGCCTCGACCTCCGCTCGGGCCAGACCAGTCGGAATGGTTTCGCCAACACGATAGGTCACCGTGCCCGACCGCTTGATCCAGCGATGATAGAGCGGCCCGCTATCGACCGCGACCGGGACCACGGGAAGGCCAAGCACCTTGTAGAG
>JAGREJ010000178.1:1368-2355 GCA_020446595.1 Novosphingobium sp.
CCGCGCCGCCGAGATCATTTTGCGTAGTGCCCGAGCGCCCTGATCACGCTCGACACCGATCAGGCCGTAGGTCGCCCCCAGCCTGCCCCAAACCGGAATGCGCATCAGTTCCATCTTTGCGAAAACGGCAGGCCGCCGGAGCAGCGTCGGCAGGTCTATGGCCTCGAAAAAGCTTTCGTGGCGCAGCGCGACAATCGCGCCACTCTCGGGCAGATCGCCTTCGACCCGGACCCGGATGCCGAGCAGATACCTTACACAGGCGCGGTGGAAGTGCGACCAGAAGTCGCACAGGCGCATCAGCGATCCGGGGCCGAACCACGAAGCGATCAGCGCCGCAAGGACGCAGAACACCGAGCCTGCATAGAACACGATGTAGAAGGCAACCGAACGGACGAGCGCCACCGCGATCATGTTTCCCAGAGTTGCGCGAGGCAACGGGCAAGATACTTGTGATATTCCTTGAAAAGGATGCTCAGGCTCGGCTCGGTGTGCACGGCATCGCGCACGATGACCAGATCGGCCGGCACGGCGTGCTCCAGTTCCAGCGCGGCGCGGCGCATGTGCCAGTCCGACGTGACAAGGCGGACCGATTTCGCCTTGTGTCTGGCGAGCCAGCGCGCGGTCTCGTCGGCATTGGCGCGGGTATCGACAGATTCGTAACCGAGCGTCACGCAGCAGGCCATGCGCGCCGCCGAAATATGGTATTCGGCCCGGAATTCGACTGGCTTGACCTCGCGATGGACACCCGAGACGAGCAGGCGCGGCGCCTGCTTGCGCGCAATCGTGTCGAGGCCGCGCGCGATCCGGCCTTCCCCGCCGGTAAAGACGACTGCGGCATCGGTTCGCGCATCGCCTGCCGGTTGCGGCAGGAACATGGCGAACCAGGCAAAGCCCAGCAGCCATGCGAGCGCGACAAGCGAAATGAAACGGCGGAACATCGCCAGCCTATAGCATCTTGCGCAGCGCGTGCATCACGGTGAATCGGGC
>JAGREJ010000179.1:0-927 GCA_020446595.1 Novosphingobium sp.
TTCCTCGATCTGTTCGGGCGGGAGGATCGAGCTGGAGAATTCGTCGGTGCGGCGCAATGCGCTGAACACCTCGTCGAAGCCGATGGCGATCCAGGTTCCGCGGTTGCGCGGCGTCCAGAACACCTTGGGAGCAATTTCTAGCAGTTCGATCATGCGCGCGTGCGGATCGGCGAGCAGCGCCGGATCGTGGTGGTAGTCGAAATCGAACACCGCCTCGTCGGGCACGTGGGCCGGCTTTTCCACTGCTTCCGTAAGGGTCGCCATCTATTGCTCCGTCTCTCTAACTCTGTGAGCGACGGTATATCACAACGCGAGAGGGTGGTTAAGTGCCTATCACGCTTCTGAAGCCACTGCGGCTTGCGATTTCTTTGCGATGCGTTCCTCGCGAGAAACCTTCACGCCCGGTCCCTTGCCATAGTCGAGCGTGCCGAACATCCAGTCATAGAGCAGCGTGATCGTCGCGAAGTTTCCTCCGGTGAACCGCGCATGATGATGGTGGTGCATCTCGGCCATGGTGGCGATGTAGCCCCCGGCAAAACGCTCGCGGTCCCACAGGTCGTGGTTGTGCAGGTTGATCTGCTGGAACGCCACCCAGGTGACGACGATCATGCCGACGTGGAAACGTCCGAACACCAGTGTCAGCAGGGCGATGGTGAAGACGTAGAGACCAAGGCCGATCGCGGTTTCGATCGGGTTGAGATACCCCGAGTCCATCCGGCAGGGATTGAGCTGGCGGTGATGTGTGGCGTGCACCCATTTGAGCGGGCCGATGCGTCCCGGTGTGTCGTGGAACAGCACACGGTGCGCCCAGTAGTAGAAGAAGTCATAGACCATCAAGATGGTGACGATCTGGACCGGGTACATCCACCACACATCCGGTTCCAGCGTGAGACAGAACGGCAGGATGAGGCCGAAAATGATGCCCGA
>JAGREJ010000179.1:1085-5874 GCA_020446595.1 Novosphingobium sp.
AGCGCGATCACCACGAAGGCGAACAGCGACAGGTGGATGGCATAGGTCTGTAGGATTGTCTCGATGAGGGCGGTGCTCATGCCCGGTCTCCGCTTTTAGTCGGTCTGCCGCCGACAAGTTGATCCATAGTGGCTCACAAGTTGGAACAGGCAAGCGTGCGATGCCTTGATCGAACGCAATTTGGCCCGTGGATCGCCGCAGCGATGTTCGGGCAATCTCCATATTTACGGATTTCCCGGCGCGCGAAGGTCGCCTCGATTGCATGCGCATGCGCTTTGCGCCACCGTGCTTCACCCATGCGGACCGGTGCGAAACCGGCGGTCAGGAAAGGTTGAGGATGTCGCTGGAAAGCAAGTTCAAGCTGTCGATGCCGGCCGATGTATTGCGCGCCAAATACGAGGAGGAGCGCACCAAGCGCATCCGCCCCGACGGCGCTTCGCAATATCAGGAACTGAAAGGTCGCTTCGCCGATCTCGACGAAGACCCCTACATCACCGAAAAGATCGTGCGCGATCCTATCGTGACCGAGCATGAGGTGGTGATCCTGGGTGGCGGTTTCGGCGGCCTGTGCCAAGGCGCCCATCTGGTGAAACAGGGGATCGAGGATTTCGTCATCGTCGAGCGGGCGGGCGATTTCGGCGGCACCTGGTACTGGAACCGCTATCCCGGCTGCATGTGCGACGTGGAGTCCTATTGCTACCTGCCGCTGCTCGACGACACGGGTTACGTGCCCAGCGCAAAATATGCCAAGGCCCCCGAAATCTTCGCCTATTGCCAGATGCTCGGTCGCCATTTCGGGCTTTACGACCGGGCGCTGTTCCAGACTCAGGTGACGGGTGCGGAATGGGACGAGGCAGCGAAACGCTGGATCGTCACCACGGACCGCGGCGACCGGCTCGCGGCGCGCTATCTCATCATGGCGGGCGGGATTCTCCACAAGGCCAAGCTGCCCGGCGTTCCCGGCATCGAAACCTACAAGGGCCACGCCTTCCACACCAGCCGCTGGGACTACGACTACACGGGCGGCAGCCCGGACAGCTTCATGGACAAACTCGGCGACAAGAAGGTGGGCATCGTCGGCACCGGCGCAACAGCGATTCAGGCGGTGCCGCATCTCGCAGAGGCGGCGGGACACCTCTACGTGTTCCAGCGCACGCCCAGCGCAGTCGGACCGCGCAACAACCGCGACACCGATCCCGAATGGGCGGCATCGCTCAAACCCGGCTGGGCCTTCGAGCGCGAGGAAAACTTCACCGCCAACATCTCGGGCCGCATGCCCGAGCCCGACCTCATCGACGACGGCTGGACCCATATTCACCGGCGCAATGGCGCCGAGCGCGCGGAATGCCCGGAAGACCTGGCGCTGGCGCGTGAACTGGCCGATTTCGAGCGCATGGAAGAGGTCCGCGCGGGCATCGAGGAGATCGTCAAGGACAAGGCCACCGCCGAAGCACTCAAGCCGTGGTTCGGGCACATGTGCAAGCGCCCGTGCTTTCACGACGAATATCTGCCGACCTTCAACCGTCCCAATGTCACGCTGGTCGATACCAAGGGAATGGGCGTCGACCGGATCAGCGAAAACGGTGTCGTGGTAGAAGGCAAGGAATACGAGCTTGACCTGCTGATCTTTTCGACCGGGTTCGAGGTGACAACCGACTATACCCGCCGCATGGGCTTCGATCCGGTCGGACCGGGTGGACTGTCGTTCAGCCAGCATATCGAGAACGGGCTGGAAACGATCCACGGGCTGGTTGGCCGCAAGTTCCCCAACCTGTTCACGATCTCGACGTTGCAGGGCGGGGCCATGCCCAACTACGTCACCTGCGCGCACGAGGACGCGATCAACATCGCCCATATCCTGCGCTGGGCCATCGCCAAGGGCGCGACCACGGTGCAACCGACGCAGCAGGCCGCCGATGCCTGGGCGGCCACCATCGAGGGATCGCTCGGCCCGTTCATCGAATACAACGCCCGATGCACGCCGAGCTATTTCAACAATGAACTGGGCGCGACCGACGAGAACGGCCAGCCCAAGACGTGGATGCCGCGCAATTCGGTCTATGGCGGACCCTGCGACGAGTTTCTGGCGTTCCTGCGCGAATGGCGCGCCAGCAACGGCGAAGAGCGGGATCTGGAAATCACCACCGACTGAGCATTGCCCCGGCCCGGCTGGCAAGGCGCTTGTCTTTGCCGGGGCCGGGCCACAGTGCACTTTCCGGATTGCAGAGGGGTAATGTGTGCGCGGTATCTATTTCGGCTGGTATGTCGTTGCCGCCTCCATCCTCATCTATGCGCTGCTTCTGGGAAGCACCTTCGTCGCCTTCGGCCTTTATGTCGTTCCGGTTTCGGAGGAATTCGGCCTTTCCCGCGCCGACATCAACACCGGTCTCATAGTCCTGAACCTTGGCAATGCGCTACTTGCGCCGATCATCGGGCGCTTGCTCGACAGGATGTCCGCGCGCCGCCTGATGATGACCTGCGCCGTGCTGACCGGCGTGAGCCTTGCCATCATCAGCCAGTCGCAATCGCTGGCGCTCGATTCCGGCTTGCTGGCATTGCTCGTTCCGGCGGGCGTGCTGGGCGGTGGAACGATCTCGGTATCGGTGCTGCTGGCGCGCTGGTTCACGGTATACCGGGGGCGGGCGATGGCGCTTGCTGCGCTTGGCATGTCGCTGGGCGGCATACTCGGAGCCCCGATCATCGGGATGCTGATCGAAAGCGGCGGGTGGCGCTCGGCCGTGCTGGTTTCGGGCCTGACTTCTTCGGTCATCGTGTTCGCGCTCGCCTTTTTCATGCGCGACCATCCCGGACCTCAGGATGTCGAGGTGCGCGGGCCGCAAACTCAGGGAGCCACGGAGCAGCCTGCCGTCGCGGACAAGCCCGCTGATGCGAACGAGCCAATGCCTGCGGGCGCGCCACCGGGAGCCCTGACCTTCCTGCGCATGCCCCTGTTCTGGATGCTGGCGGCCGGGATCGGACTGGGGTCGGGCATCAGCCAGGGCCTCACCGTCTCGCTGGTGCCGATCGGGCTGGATGCCGGGCTGTCGACGATGCAGGCCGCGAGCCTGGTGTCGGTCACCGGCGTTACCGGCCTCGTCTCCATGCTGGCGCTTGCCACCTGGGGCGACCGCCCCAACCGGACCGTGCTGCTTTCGCTGGTCATCCTGTCGATAACGGTTTCCTGCGGCCTGCTGCTGGTGGCCAAGAGCTTCGTCGCCCTGCTGGTGACGGCCGGCATCGTAGGCCTGTCGCTCGCGGTGCTAGCGCCGGTCTATATCGCGCTGATCGCCGACCGTTTCGGACTGTCCGCATTCGGCACGGTGCGCGGCCTGTTCGTGCCGATCATGTCGCTGTTCGGGGCAGTGTCGGTGCGCTTTATCGGTGAGATCTTCGACCGGACCGGCGGCTACCATCTGGGTCTGTGGACCTACCTCGCGCTCGCTGTCTTTGCGGCACTCGTGGTCCTCCTGACGCTTCCGCGCAAGACAGCCGCCTGAGCCGTCAGGCCCGCACGAGGGGCGCGATCACTTCCTCGCCGAAGGCCGCGAGAGTGTCGGGATTGCCGAAATCGGTGAACCAGACGTAGGTTCGTTCAATGCCCTGCGCGGTGCGGCGGGCAAAGTGCTCGGCCAGTTCCGCGCCGGTGCCCACGGCGGGCCGTGAATGGCCGAAGCGGCGCTGTGCTACCTCGGCAATGGCCTGTCTGTCCGCGCCCCCGGGAACGAAGGCGACCATTTCCTGCACCGAGACACGGGCAGACCCTGCCCGGCTCTTCAGTTCCTCGAAAGCCTCGCCCTCATAACTGTCGAGATAGCGGACATCGAGATTCCACCAGTCGGCGAATTCACGGACCAGTTCCATGGTCTTGGGGCCGCCGCCACCGATCAGGATCGGGATACCGGTCAGCGGCGCGGGCGCAAACGTGGCATTGTCGATGCGGAAATACTGCCCTTCGAAGGAGAACGGCTCGCCGTTCCACAGGCCTTTTAGGATCGTAAGCGTTTCGCGCAGGCGCACGACCCTGTCGCGTCCGCGCTCAGGCGTGAGGCCGAAGGTATCGAATTCCGGCTGGTAGGAGCCCCAGCCGATGCCCAGTTCGAAGCGACCGCCCGAGGCGTGATCGAGCGTGACCGCCTCGCGCGCCAGGACTGCCGGATTGCGCATCGCGTCGCACAGCACCAGCGACCCGAGCCTGATCCGCGCGGTATGGGCGGCGATCCAGGTGTTGGCCACCATCGCTTCCCACATCGGCTGGTCCTCGGCCAGCGGCGGGACCAGATGGTCCATGCCGACCATACCGGTGAAGCCTGCCCATTCAGCAGCGCGCGCGATCTCCACCATCCGGTCGAGCGAGAGCCGCATCTGCGGCAGGAACAGGTGGAACTGCAAGGGCCGTCTCCCGCTGCGTTCAGGCCGACATCTCGAAGCCGGGGTAACCGGCGGCGGCAATCTCCTCGCAGCGCGCGGCATAGGCAGGGTAGCCGCCGACATAGGCCATGAACATGCGCGGCTTTCCGGCGATGTTGTCACCGTTGTACCAGGAATTGGCGAGCGGATAGAGCGTGGTGTCCGCCACGCGGCGGACCTCGTCGACCCAGTCTTCCTGCGCTGCCTCGCTCGCCTCGACACGCGTCTCGCCCGCATCGCGCATGCGCCCGACCAATCTGGCGATCCAGTCCACGTGCTGCTCGATGGCGGCGATCATGTTGACCAGCACCGAAGGGCTGCCGGGTCCGGTGATCGTGAACAGGTTGGGAAAGCCTGCGACCATGAGCCCGAGATAGGTGCG
>JAGREJ010000179.1:5938-6090 GCA_020446595.1 Novosphingobium sp.
AGCGGTCCGGTCATTGCATCGAAACCCGTGGCGAAGACCAGCACGTCGAGCGGATGGCTGCCCGCCGATGTTTCAATCCCCCCGGCGGTAACACGCTCAATGGGCGTCTTCTTCAGATCGACGAGCGTGACGTTCGCCCGGTTGAAGGTCGC
>JAGREJ010000180.1 GCA_020446595.1 Novosphingobium sp.
TTGCGGCTGCGCGCGGTGTGCAGCCGCCCCGCCGCCGGTCCGATCAGTTCGGCCAGACGGCTCTCGGCGGTCATGTGGATGTCTTCAAGATCCCAATCCTCGGGGACGCCATTCGCCTCGTATTCGGCGGCAATCGTGTCCAGCCCGCCGAGAATCGCCTGCATGTCCTCGCCCGATACGATGCCTTGCGCGCCCAACATCGTGACATGAGCCTTGCTCGCGGCAAGGTCTTGCCGCCACAGCGCCTTGTCGAAGGGGATCGAGGCATTTATCTCGCGCATGATCGCCGACGGTCCGCCCTCGAACCGTCCGCCCCACATCACGTTGGAGGCCTGCCCTTTGCTGTCGTCCCGTTCGCTCAAAATGGTGGTCCTCGGCTGCGCGCTGATCGCAGGGGGCTGCGATAGGCAAAGCGACGCACCGAGGCAACCAGAGGCTGAGGCAAGCGGCAAGATGCCCGCGGCCAAGCTCGATCGCACCCAAGCGGGCAGGCCCCTGCCCGACGTGACGGTCCGCGATCCTGACGGTGAGGAGCTGGCGCTCGACAGCTTGTCGGGGAGCCCGGTTCTGGTCAATCTGTGGGCGACCTGGTGCGCCCCCTGCGTCAAGGAATTGCCGACACTCCAGGCGATTGCCAATCGCGCCGATGTGGGGGTCGCGGTCGTGACAATCTCTCAGGACATCGGCGAAGCATCCGCCGTGCAGGAATTCCTCGATCAGCGCAGCCTTGTCCAGCTTCCCGCATGGATCGATGCCCAAGGCGAACTGCCTGCCAAATACGGCGCGCAGGCACTGCCGATGACTGTGCTTTACGACGCACAGGGCAAGGAGGTGTGGCGCTATCTCGGCGACCGCGACTGGTCGAGCGAGGAGAGCCTGAAGCTACTTTCCGAAGCCGTGCTTTCGCCACAAGGCTGAGCGCGGGGCGGCCATGGACCTCTACGCCTGCATGACGCCGAACACGCTGAAAGTAATGTTCATGCTTGGCGAACTCGATCTCGACTTCGAGCTGAAGCGGGTGCGTGTCTATCGCGGCGAGCACTTCGCGGAGGGTTTCGAGAACCTGCATCCCTATCGCAAGCTGCCGGTGCTGGTCGATCCGCAAGGGCCGCAAGGCACGCCGTTCACGGTGTTCGAATCGGGCGCAATTCTTGTCTATCTGGCCGAAAAGACCGGCAAACTGCTGGGCGACGGCCCCGCCGAACGCAGCACGGTCATGCAATGGCTGATGCTGCAGATGAGCAGCGTTGGTCCCTCGTTCGGCAATGCCTCGCATTTCACCGCGGCAAGCGGGCAGGGCGAGCACTACTCACGCAAACGTTTCGTCACGCAGGCGGCGCGGCTTTGCGCGGTCTATGACGAGCGGCTGCGCGCCGAACGCTACCTCGCGGGCGATTTCTTCTCGATCGCCGATCTGGCAACCTTTCCGTGGCTGTGGCGACATCCGGGCATGGTCGGCATCGACACGAGCCAATTCGCAGGACTCAATCGCTGGCTGCGGGAAGTTGAACAACGCCCCGGCCTCGCCCGAGTTCAGCCGCGCTACAAGGCGCTGGTCGATGCGGATCGCCAAGACCTTGCCGAGGTCGATCCCGATCTCATGGACCGGATCATGGGGCGCGGAGACTGGTGGCTGGCCGACTAGGCAGCCGCTTGCGATGGCTGCTCGGCCCTTTCCCTATGCGGGAATCACACGGGCGACCAGTTCATCTCGATGTCGAAAACGAAGGAATTGGGCGGGCTGTCGATGGCGAACCGGACGGCGCGCGCCACCTCTTCCGGCTCGATCATGTAGGCCAGCGCTTCTGATGGACGCCAGTCGTGCGCGCGCGTCTTCACCCCGCCCGGCGCGATAGTGCACGAGCGCACGCCGTTAGCCAGTTCGGTCTGGTTGAGCATTTTCGACATGATCTGCACGCCGTGCTTGGCGACGGTATAGGCAACACCGCCATCGGGATTGATCTGTTTGCCCGCGATCGAGGAGATGTTGACCACCATGCCGCCGCCCTGTTCGCGCATGGCGGGAAGCACCGCATGGATCGCGTTGAAGGTGCCTGTCAGATTGGCCGCGATCACGGCATCGAATTCCTCCGGGACCAGTTCGTCCCACTTGCGCTTCTGCGAATTGAATCCGGCATTATTGACCAGAAGGTCGATCCGGCCATGCCGTGCCAGAATCGCATCGCGTGCGGCGTTGACCGCAGTGCGATCGGTGACGTCGGCTACCTCATGTTCGGCCCTGCATCCCTGCGCCGCCAGCTCCGCGCAGGCGCTCCCCAGCAAGTCCGCGTTGCGCGCGGACAGAACCACGACGTAGCCAGCCTCGGCAACGGTGCGCGCAATCGCCAGCCCGATCCCCGCCGAACCGCCGGTGATCCATGCGACGCGCTGTGCATCCTGCTGGTTCACTCTTGCCTCTCCCTGCCGCCCAGGGCTTAACCGATGCGGTCGTGGTCGAACCTGTGTGCGCCCATCGATCGATCCCCGCCCCGCTTGCCCGGGCTTGGCACTCGCATTCCCTTGAATGAGCGTCAATGCTAGGCCCGAGTGGACAGCCGCGCGAAAGACCATCGACGTGTGACCGTTCTGATTTGCAGCTACTACACTGTGGCGGGCGTATCCCCCGCCGCGGGCGGTTTCAGCCCGCGACCTTTTGCGGAACGGGTCGAGGCTTGCGCCCGTGCTGGTTACAAAGGCATTGGCCTGCATGTGCGCGATTATCGCGCCCTGCGCGAGCGGGGCCACTCCGATGCGGACTTGCGCGCGGTGTTGCGCGACAACGGCATGATTCACATCGAGGTTGAGTTTCTGCTCAACTGGTTCGCGGATGGCCCTCTGGGCGAACAGTCCCGTCGCGACGAAGACGCGCTTTACCACATGGCGAACAGCTTCGGTGCTGGGGTGATGTTCACCGGCGGCGATCTCGCCGAAGGCAATGAAATGCCGTTTGAGGAGCTGGTGCGCCGCTTCGCCGTTCTTGCGGAGCGTGCGGCGGGCGCCGGGGTCCGGATCGGCGTGGAGCCCTGCGCCTGGACCAACGTGGCCACGCTCGACGATGCGCTACGGCTTGTGCGCGATAGCGGCGCGAGCAATGCTGGACTGTTTCTCGATGTCTGGCACCTTGCGCGGCGCGGCTTCGACTACAAGCGGCTGCGCAGCATCGATCCTGCGCTGATTTTCGGCGTTCAGCTCGACGATATTGCGCCCGAAATGCGGGGAACTATGGCCGAGGATTGCCTGAACAACCGCTTGCTACCTGGCGAGGGAGTCGGCGATGCCGTGGGTTTCGTCCGGACACTGCTCGAATTGGGTGTTGACTGCCCTTTCAGTGTCGAAGTGATTTCCGACGCTCATCGCGCCCTGTCACTGGAAGAAGCGGCACGGGTGAGTTTCGAGGCGGCGCGAAAAGTGATCAACGCGGCGAAACGCAGGTCAGCCTCCGCTTCTGGTGGGCGGTGACGGGCTCGAACCGCCGACCCTCTCGGTGTAAACGAGATGCTCTACCAACTGAGCTAACCGCCCCACATTCGGGTGGGCGGGCTTGTAATCCGTTTGCCGAACGGGTCAACTGGGCGCGGCCGATCGGCAAAGCGCGAGGAGAGGGAGCAGGACGATGGAAAGAGGCAAGCTGCGCGAGGCGATGCACATGCGAGCGAGCGAGGCTCCGCCGGCTACCGACACGGCGGCGAACCTTGCCTGGCTGCGCGACCGAACGCTGATCGGCGATCTCTATAGCCGCTATGCCTATGGCGTCGATTCGCTCGATATGGCGCTGGTGCGCTCGGTGTTTCACCCCGACTGCGTGGTCGTCGGGACGATGGAACAGGGCGGGCTCGACGACTACCTAGAAGGGCTGGAGATGGGACTGGCGATGTATCACGCCACCATGCATTTCAAAGGCAACCAGTATATCGAGCTCGATGGCGACAAGGCCTTCGTCGAGACCTGGGTGGTCGGCTATCACATGGAAGCGCCCGGCAGCCCGCTGGAACACCTCAAGCTAGGGCTGCGCTATCGCGACGAAGTCACTCGCGTCGGCGAAGGCTGGAAGATCTCCCGGCGCGAGGCCGTGCTGCAATGGCATACCGGCCCGTTTCCGCGTCCGGCGCTGGGCGAGCCGCCCTATCCGCGCAAGCCCCATCAATCGGATGCGCGGGGGGCCTAACCGGCTAGATCAGCCGCGAGGCATTGCGGCCCAGTTCGGCGAAATAGCGCGCCATGGCATCGGCTGCTTTCTCGGTGAGGGTGATGAAGGCGCGCCGCCGGTCCGTATCGTCCTCGATCCGCTCGAACAGTCCGGCTTCGGTCATCTGGGCGATCCAGCGCAATGCCGTGGTCGGCGGCACGCCTGAGGCGATGCACAGCGAAGTCACCGAGACGCGCGTATGTTCGGCACGCGCGGCGGTGAGATCGAGCAGCATGTCCCATGCCGGATCGGCAAACAGTTCGCCATCGAAGAACCGCGCGCGCAATTGCCGCTGACGGATGATGCGGCGCACCAACCGCGGGTCGGGTAGCGGCGCACGCGAGCCGCGCACGAGCCTTTCGTTCTCCTCGTCGCGTCCCGAAAAGTCGCGCGACGGCGATTCGAAGCGAAACGCCGAGCCACTCGCACCCTCGCCCGAGAGGCGATCCATACGTTCGGCCATGCGGTTTACCTGTTCGGTCAGCCGCAGGAGCATCAGCCGGTCTTCTTCCGACAGTTCGCGCAGGCGCGAGCCGCCGCGCCGCGCCAGCACTTGCCCCAGCGCGATCATGCGATCACCGCGCGATGGGCTCACCAGCAACAGCGGGTCCGACATGTCCATGCAGCCGAACACATCGTCGAGCGCATCGAGAGTGGTCGAAACGATCAGCCGCGCCCCGCTGTTCGCGGCGCGCATGTCCAGCCGGACAAGCGCGGCCATGGTGGCCGCATCGAGCTCCGGGCAATCCACGATAACCACATCGCCCAAAGGTCGGGCCGCGCCTTCGCGCAACACGACAAGGCTCGCCGCTTCGCGAATGTTAAGCCCGACCGCCAGCGCATCCTCGCGGATCGCATCGCGCAGATGCCCGCGATCGGCGAAGACCGAAAGAGACAGGGTGAGGCCGGTTTCGCGGCGGTCTGCATGATCGTAGCGAAAATCGGCCTGGATCGGGGTATGGACGGTCATGGCGATGCGACTCCTGCTTTAATATCGAACAGGAGTAGAACAAAGTAGGATTATGTCAAGAACGGATGCAATTCAGGGTAGCCAGCCCGCCAGTTCCCGACGGACCAGCGCCTCAAGCATGGCCATGCCCGCCTCGCCCGCGTTGAGGCAGGCAAGTGCCGCGAACTCGCCGCCGCCCGCGCCAAGGAATTGCTCGCGTCCGCGAATTGCCAGTTCCTCCAGCGTCTCGAGGCAATCGGCGGCAAAACCCGGAGCAGCTACGGCGAGCCGCCGCGTACCCTTTCGCGCCTCTTCGATCAGCACCGCTTCGGTATAGGGCCCGAGCCATTTTGCGCGCCCGAACCTCGACTGGAAGCTCGTTTCGATCCGCAGGTACGGGAAATCGCGCGCCAGAGCTTCGGCAAGCAGCCGCGCGGTCTTGCGGCACTGGCAATGGTAGGGATCGCCGAGATGAAGCGTGCGCTCCGGCATGCCGTGGAAGCTGAGCACCAGCACTTCCGGCTCGAACGTCAGCGCCGCGATCTGTCGCGAGAGGTCCACGCGCAGGGCCTCGATATGCTGCGGATCGTCGTAATAGGACGGCAGGGCGCGCACGGCGGGCTGCCAGCGCATCGCCTTGAGCGCCTCACCAAGAGCGTCCATTGCACTGGCGGTCGTCGCGCCCGAGTATTGCGGATAGAGCGGCGCGAACAAGATCCGGTCGCAACCTGCTCCCATCAGCTGCTTCAACTCCTCGGCAATCGCGGGCGAGCCGTAACGCATTGCCCAACGCACCGTGGCCCCATCGCCCAGTCGTGCTTGCAATCCGGTCGCCTGCGCCTTTGTGAATACCGCAAGCGGCGAGCCTTCCTCGGTCCAGACCTGCGCATAGGCATGGGCGCTCTTGCGCGGGCGCGTCGTCAGGATCGCGCCGTGCAGGATCGGCCACCAGACCAGCCTGGGTATTTCCACGACGCGCGGATCGGACAGGAACTCCGCGAGATAGCGCCGCACCGCCGAGGGAGTTGGTGCGTCGGGCGTCCCGAGATTGACGAGCAACACGCCCAGCTTGCCCTGACTGACCTGGGGATGATCGCTGGGCCGCTCCACTAGAGGCCATCCGACAGCAGCGGCAGACGCCGGAACCGCAGGCCGGTCGCCGAAAAGAGCGCATTGCCGATCGCGGGCGGCGCGGCCACCACACCCAGTTCGCCGGGATCGGCGGACGGGGCATCGCTGGCAATGAACTGCACCTCGATCTCGGGGCAATCGGCAAGCAGCGGCAGGTTGAGATGCGAGAGCCGCCGCGCCGTGGGCAGGCCACGCTCGTAGCCGGTCGCCGAGCCGATCGCGAGGCCAAGACCGAAAACCAGCCCGCCCTCGATCTGCTGGCGGGCGATGTCCTCGTTGACGATCCTGCCGATGTCGACGACCGCGCTGATCCGGTCGACCCGCACCCCGCTGTCGGCGCGCTGTGCCGTCGCCACCACCGCGATCCGCCCCGCGCCGTCTCCCGTGCCGATGATGTGACAAGCCAGCCCCTGCCCGCTCGAATCGCCGCCTCCCCCCCAGTCCGACAGGGCAGCAACGCGTTGCAGACATTCGGCAAGGCGCGGCTCCTTGCCAAGCAAGGCCATGCGATAGGCGAGCGGCTCCCGATTCGCCTGGTGTGCCAGTTCGTCGATGAAGGTTTCGTTGAAGAAGGCGGTGTAGCCGTGGGCATTGCCGCGCAACCGCGCCGTGGGCAGATCGATCGTCACCGGCACCTGCTCGATGGCGAGATTGGCCAGAGCATATGGCGGAACCGCACCCTCCACCGCCAGCGGATCCGCATCGCCCGCCACACTGTCGATGGCATCGTGGGGAGTGCTACGCGCGAACAGCCGCTCGCCGAATTCGCGCACCGTCGCCGGAACGGCAATACGCGTGCGCCATCCGGCGAGCCGCCCTTCGACATCGGTGCGCGCGCCCATCAGCGCCGCGATCGGCGTGCGCGGCCAGCCCGCGAGATGCTCTTGCCAGCGCGACCACGTGAGTTGCACGGGCTTTGCGGCATGGCGTGCGATCAGGGCCGCCTGTGCCGCATGGCTCACTTCGAGCCGGCGGTCGAAACTGCCGCCCGCAGGCATCGCGTAAAGCACCACGTCGCGCACATCGATGCCGAGCGCATGAGCCGCGACCTCGCGGGCCGACTGCGGTGCCTGACACCCCATCCACAGCTCCAGCTTGCCATTGGCGAAGCGCGCTGTCGCGCTGGT
>JAGREJ010000181.1 GCA_020446595.1 Novosphingobium sp.
ATGCCGTTCATCCTGCGCGGCGTGCGCCTGCTTGGCGTGGACAGTGTGATGGCGCCCAAGGCGCCGCGTCTCAAGGCATGGCAGCGGCTCGCGCGCGATCTTGATCCGGCCAAGCTCGATGCCATCGGCCAGGAGATCGGCCTTGGCGAGGCCGCCGCTGCGGCAGGAAAGTTCATGTCGGGCGAGGTGAAGGGCCGCTATATCGTCAACGTCAACGCCTGAGCCCGGCCAATGGGAGACCGGCCGCTCTCGATCATCCACGGCCCGCCGCTCGACGAAGAGGCGGGTGTCGGCGCGCTTACCCTGAATGGCTGGCTGGAACAGGTCTGCGCGGCAGGTGGTGAGCGCGAGGCGCTGGTTTTCTATGAGAATGGCGAGCGGATTTCGTGGTCCTATGCTGACCTGATGGCCGAGGCGCGGCGTGTCGCCAGCGCACTGCTTGCCTGCGGGACGGGCAAGGGCACGCGCGTCGGCGTGCTGATGACCAACCGGCCCGAGTTTCTCTCGGCCGTGTGGGGCGTGGCGCTCGCTGGCGGGGTCGCCACCGCGCTCAACACCTTCTCGACCGCGACCGAGTTCGAGCACCTGCTTGAAGCATCGGGCATCTCGGTGCTGCTGATGGAGCGACGGGTTCTCAAAAAGGACTTTGCCGCGATGCTCGCCGAGATCGAGCCGCAGGTAAGAACCGTTATGCCGGGAGCAATCGCTTCGACCCGCCTGCCGTTCCTGCGTCATGTCGCGGCCATTGGCGGCGGTGAGGGCGCGATCGAGGATTGGGGGGCGTTTCTGTCACGTGGTGATGGCCTCTCGCCCGCCCTTGTCGATGTCGTATCGGCCACGGTCACGCCTGCCGATCCGGCGGTGCTGTTCTTCTCTTCGGGCTCGACCGCCAAGCCCAAGGGTATCCTCAGCGCCCACCGCGCGGTTGCCTTGCAACTCTGGCGATGGCGGCGCTTCTACCAGACCGGCCCGGACGCGCGGGCATGGTCGGCCAACGGCTTCTTCTTTTCCGGCAATTTCGGCATGGCGATTGGCGGCGCGCTGACAGCGGGCGGTTCGCTGGTGTTGCAGTCGACTTTTCAGCCGGAGGAAGCACTCGACCTGATGGCGTGTGAAAAGGCGACCATGGCCATCGCCTGGCCGCACCAGTGGGCACAGCTTGCCGCAGCGCCCAACTGGCTCGAAGTCGATCTCTCGGCGATGAAATATGTCGATCCCTCGCACGCCTTCGGCAGGCATCCCACGATCAGCACCGACTGGGACGAGCCGATGAGCGCCTATGGCAATACCGAGACTTTCACGATCAGCTCGATCTACGAATCGGGCACCTCGATGGAGGAACGCGCCGGTTCCGCCGGAAAGCCGCAGCCGGGGCTAACTTTCAAGATTGTCGACCCGCTGACCGGGGAGATCGTGCCGGTCGGGGAACCGGGCGAGATCGCGGTCAAGGGCGTGACACTGATGATGGGTTATATCGGCGAGCCGCTCGACGAGACGCTCGACGAGCAGGGCTTTTTCGCCACCGGCGACGCGGGGCATGTCGATGCCGAAGGACGGCTCTACTGGAGCGGGCGGCTCAACGACATCATCAAGACCGGCGGCGCCAATGTCTCGCCGCTGGAGGTCGATGCCGCGATCCGCAAGTGCCCCGGCGTCAAGGTCAACCAGACCGTCGGCGTGCCACACGATACGCTGGGCGAACTGGTCGTTACCGCCGTGGTGCCTCACGAGGGCGCAGTGCTCGAAGAGGGCGCTATCCGCCAGTTCGCACGCGAGACGCTCGCCAGCTACAAGGTGCCGCGCCGGGTGCTGTTCTTTGCCGAGAACGAGCTGGAAACGACCGGCTCGGCCAAGATCAAGACTGCCGACCTGCGCGAGCTTGTGGCAGCAAGGATCGCAGCCGAAGGTTGATCAGGCGGCGGCGATCAGCGGCTTGACAGGCAGCACGGCGTCGTCGCGCTCGACCATCTGGGCGAGCGACGAAGTGAGGATGCGCGCCAGGCTCTCTACATCGATTCTGTTCGAGGGTTCGTAAACGAAGCCGATCACCAAGGGCTCATCGACGACATAGGCGGGGAGCAGGGCCGCGCAGACTTGCGCCCTGCAGCCGAAACCGGCCTCGCCAACCGTCGTTCCCTGCCGTTCGCAGGTGTCGATCAAGGCGAGCATGTCGGCCAGCGGCATGTGCTCGCCGGGAACATCGGCATTGAGTCGCCGCACGATCCCCTCGCGGCGGGTGCGCGACAGCGTTGAGAGCAGCAGGCGACCGACCGCGCTGTGGGTCAGGCGCTCGCGCCTTCCGTTGTAGGTGCGCTGCGTGATCCGGTCCTGCGTGCGGTCGCGGGTCGAACGTGTATCGAATATCTGCGCATCGACGCCGACCATGCCGAACAGCGCCACGGCAAGACCGGTCTGCGCGCGCAGCCGGTCCATCAGTTCGGTGAGGCGACCATCGCGCACGATCGGCGCCTGATTGCTGGCGCCCAGCATCGCGGCGCGCGGCGTGGGGCGATAGGAGCGGTTCTGCGGATCCTTGTAGAGGATGCCCAGCTCAACGAGGCTCGAAAGCAGCTCGGATGTGCTCGATTGCGGACGGTCGTAACGGCGTACGATGTCCATGACAGTGGCCTCGCCATGTCTGTCATCGAAGAACTCGAGAACCTCGATTACCCGGCGCGCAATTCTGGCCTTGTTCGACCCTTGAAGCATTCCGACTCTCCCGTTTTATTGAACAACACTGTTGATTAGTTGGATGTGCGAGTCAAGTGGCGAATCTCCGAACGGGCCAATCGCCCCGGCGAACTAAGCAAGCAGCCGATGGATTGCGCAAAGTGGCGCGCTATCACATGCCTCTGAGTGAAGGAGGGGATGACCGGACATGAGCAATGAGAAGCCACGCATACCTCCTCTGCCGCGCGAACAGTGGACCGACGAAGCGCGCGAAGTCTTCGCGACGCTTGGCGAACCCAATGCCCGCGAGAACGGCTCGGTGTCGGACATCGTCATGGTCATGGCCCAGCATCCGCCAATGGGCCGCGCCTTCCTCGAATGGTCGAAGCATCCGTTGCGCAACAATTCCCTGCCTTTCCGGTTGCTCGAACTGCTGATCCTGCGCGTCGCGTGGCGAACCCGCTGCCAGTACGAATGGCATAACCATGTGCGCTATGCTCTCGGTGCTGGCTGGAACCTTGAGGACATTGCCGCGATCAGAGCGTTTCCCAGAGATGCGGAGCGATGGGGCGAGCCCGAATGGCACATCCTGCAATCGGTCGACGAACTGTTCGAGCACAGCCGCATTTCGGACGCGACATGGGAAGGGTTGGGCAGGCATTTCGACACGCCCCAGAAGATGGACATTGTCATGACCACTGGCAGCTACACCATGACGGCCTGGGCGATTTCCAGCTTCGGCGTGCAACTGGAGGACGGCATCGACGCGATCGATTTCGATCTCACCACGAAATCCGGCCAGCCGCCTGAGGGACGGCCAAAGTTCGGAACGCAGCCGAAGACCGGCTGACTAGTCGCCGAAACTCTCGTCGCCGTGCTCCCCCAGATGCGGGGTTGGGCCTGAAACGCGTCCCGGCGTTCGCGAGAACCATGTAGGCACGCCGGGATAGCGGATCGGCCCGACATCGCTTTCGACTGTCTCGAAGAAACCGACGGCCTTGAGGTGCGGATCGTCAAACAGCTCGTCTGTCGATCGCACCGGCGAGCAGGGAATTTGCAGCCCTGTCAGAAAGTCCAGCCATTCCTGCGTGGTGCGCGTGGCAAAGGTCTGGCCAAGCAGGCCATAGACCCTGTCGATATTGGCGGCGCGCTTTTGCAGCGTATCGAATTCGGGTGTTTCCCAATCGGGCTTGAGCGCGGCCATGAAGGCGTTCCACTGCTTGTCGTTATAGACCAGCGCGGCAATGTGGCCGTCCTTCGTCCTGTAGGGCTTGCGCTCCTTCGAGACGACGCGGTGGTAATGCGCCGGACCAAGCGGCGGATCGAACATCTGGCCCGAGGCATGCTCGACCAGCATGAAGCTTGTCATCGCCTCGAACATGCCGACCTCGACCTCCTGACCCTCGCCGGTCGTCGCGCGGTGATACAGGGCGGCAAGCGTGGCATAGAGCGCGGTGAGACCGGAAACCTTGTCTGCCATGATCGTCGCGGCAAATTGGGGCTCGCCGGTGCTCAATTCCTGAAGGTGGGGAATGCCGCATTCGGCCTGCATGATGTCATCGTAGGCGGGCTTGTCGCCCATCGGGCCGCGCCGGGAATAGCCGTAGCAATTGGTGTAAACGATGTCCGGCTTGATTGTGCGAACGACCTCGTAGTCGAAGCCCAGCTTGGCGATGGCCTTGTGCCGCATGGAATGGATGAACACGTCGGCCTTGGCGATCAGGCTGCGCAAGGCCTCGCGGTCGGGCTCCTTGGTCAGATCGAGTTGGACGCTGCGCTTGCCGCGATTGATGTTGGTGAAGATCCCGCCAAGGTCGGGCGTGGGGCCCTGGTTGATGTAGCGTGTGGTATCGCCGCCGGGTGACTCGACCTTGATGACGTCCGCACCGAAATCGGCCATGATTTGCGTGGCATAGGGGCCGAACACCATGGTCGTGAGGTCCACGACCCGCACGCCCAGCAGCGGGCCGGAACGCTCAGGCAAGGCCGCGCCCTTCCTTGGCTACCTGGAAACTGTAGCCGAGGTGTTCGAGATAGCCGTTGAGGCCGAAGTCCTTCAGTGTTGCCGGATCGCCGATCTCGTCCATGCGTTCCGCGACCTGCTCGATGGTCCAGTCGGGCTGCCACACCCCGGTCGTCTCCAGGATGTCGAGCTTTGCCATGCGACCGCCGATGGCCGCCAGGGCTTCTCCAGTCAACTTGCATTGCTCGTGGCAGAGCCATCCTACCATCGGCGCGACCAGTTCGGGGCCGAGCGGCGGATACATCGAGGTGTCGAGCCCCTCCGACATGCGCGTCTCCGCGCCGGGCAGGATGACATTGCTGCGCACGTCATGCTCCTCGCCTTCGAGCGCGATCACGTTCGACAGGCCGATCATGCCGGACTTCGAGACGGCATAGTTCACGCAGCGCTTGTTGCCATAGAACCCGCCGATCGAGCTTGTGAGCACCACCCGCCCAAAGCCCTGCTTCTTCATGTGCGGGAAGGCGGCGCGTACCAGGTAGAACGCGCCCATCAGGTGGACATCGACGACCGCGTGGAAGTCTTCCATAGTGATCTCGTCGAGCGCGCCGTAGCGCACGTTGCCGGCGCTATGGATGAGAATGTCGATGCGACCGAAGCTGTCGAGCGCGGTCTGGATAATCGAGGCGGCGCTGGCCGGGTCGGCCACGGAGGCGGTAGAAGCCACGGCCTCGCCACCTGCCGCGTGGATTTCCTCGACGACCTGATCGGCGGGGCCTTTGTCTTCCCCGCTTCCGAAAACGGCGCTGCCGTTGTCGTTGACCACAACCTTCGCGCCCCGGCTCGCCAGCAACAGCGCATAGGCCCTGCCAAGGCCGCGCCCGCCGCCGCTGACCACCGCGACCCGTCCGTCGAAGCGCAACTCGTCCATGGTCCTCTCCTTGGATAAACCAACGAGTCCGAATTGCCCGATGCGGGCCATGCTTGCCACTGGTTTCCATCCGCTTTCGCACCGGCGATGCAGCGAGTGCCACGTTGCGTCGGGCCGCGAGCCGTCGCACAGTCCCTCTGCAAGCTAGCGGAGAGCTCCATGAGCAATGGCTATCTGGAAAGAGCGGTCGAGGTTCCTGCCGAAGCCTACATTTCGTCCGACTATGCGCGCGCCGAACAGGACAGGCTGTGGCGAAAGGTCTGGCTTCAGGCCGGACGGACCGAGGACATTCCGGAGATCGGCGATTTCGTGACCTACGAGATCGGCGTGGACTCGGTCATTGTTGTGAGGACCGGTGCTGACAGCATCGAGGCATATCACAACGTCTGCCCGCATCGCGGCCGCCGCCTGATCGACACGCCACCGGGCAAGCGCAACGCCACGGGCACTCGCAGCCAGTTCGCCTGCGGTTATCATGGCTGGTCCTTCGGGCTGGACGGGACGAACACCCGCATTCCGGAGGAAGACGACTGGCAGGGCGCGCTGTGCCAGGGCAGGGCGGACCTCTCCAGGGTGCGCGTCGATACATGGGGCGGCTGGCTGTGGATCAGCCTTGATCCCGCCGGCGAGAGCCTCGCCGAATACCTTGGTGTCATTCCCGAAATGCTCGGCCCCTACGAGCCGCAAAACATGCGCGCGCGCTGGCGCAAGTGGATCGTGTTCGATTGCAACTGGAAAGTGGCGATGGAGGCCTTTTGCGAGACCTACCACGTCGCCACCACGCACCCGGAATTCAACGCCTTCGGCCAGTTCCGGGGCTGGGCGCACACCCATGGGTTGCACACCAATATCGGCTACGAAGCGCCCAAGAACATGCAGGAAGACATGGGCAAACTGCGGGTCGGCATCGGCGATGCGCGGCTATCGACCGCGGAAATGCAGAACTTCACCTGGGCCAACGCCAATACCAACACGACCGAGACGATGGTGAGAGTCGCAAACCGGCTGGCCGACGAATTGCCCGAAGGCACGCCGCCTGCGGAGGTTTCCGCCTACTGGATCCAGACCTCGCGCAACGAAGATGCCGAGCGCGGCGTTGTCTGGCCCACGGTCGATCCCTCGCATACCGCCAGGGCGGGGACGGCATGGCAGATCTTCCCCAATTTCCAGATCGGCCACGCGGTCAACAACATGCTGTGCTATTCGGCGCGGCCCCATGGCGGCGATCCCGACAAGTGCATTTTCGAGGCGGCGGTATACGAATTGTATCCCGAAGGTGGCGCTCCCGAAACGGAGTGGGAATATACCGAAGCGGCGGACTGGCCGCCGGTGCTCCAGCAGGATTTCGACAATATGGCCGCCGTGCAGCAGGGGATGAAGAGCGCGGGTTTCCGCGGTGCGCAGCCTAACCCCTACATGGAACGCACGGTCGCGAGCCTGCACACCAATCTTGCGAAATACATGGGCACCGGTAAGCCGAAGGAAATCGGCGAGGAGTGCTGAGATCGATTTGCGAGCCCGGACCAACTGTTTCGCATAGACTGAAATGGTTCGCCCGGCTTGGCGTGGTCACGTATCCTGACGATGCGGCCGTTGCGCATGCCAGCCGTGGACCATGAACGCCTGGAAAAAGGTAACCGGAAGCGAGAATCCCGCTTCGCGCCAAAGCGCCTCGGTGACCGCTTTGGACAGGACGCAGAGCACATTCCGCAGCATTTCGGACAGAGAGGCAAGCGTTTCCTCTGTCGCCCCCATCAGCCTTTGCACCTGCTTCCAGTCTTCGAGCGTCACCGGAAACTCCGGGCTGTCGAGATCGCTGCTGATTTCGGCGCTGACAAACCGTCCGCCCGGTTTCAGGCGGTCATGGATAGCGCTGTAGAAGGCCGGACGGTCCTCCAGCTTGACAAAATGAGCGACAAGCAGGCTGATGACCGCGTCAAAGTCTTTGTCCGGCACATCCTCGACATAACCCTGGACGAGGTCGCAGCGGTCCAGAACGCCTGCCTCGTTCAGCCTGCGCCGTCCCACATCGAGCATTTCCAGAGAGGGATCGACGCCGAGGAACGACCAGTTGGGGCGTTCAGTTGCAAGCGAGAGTATCTCGGCCCCCGTGCCGACACCGACGCAAAGTACGCGGGCATTGTCCGGGAGCTCGGCCAGCGCCAGCCGCGTCAGGAAATGCAGGCAATCGGAAATCGGCTTCAGCCCGCTGTTACGTCGATCGTAAGCATTTGCCATTTCCTGATTGAAGAAGCTGGTGATGTTCGATGAAGCTCGCTGGGTCATAGATATGTTATATCATCTTCTTGACTCAGTGACATACGGAAATCGCACCTGCCTGTCCGCCCCACAGCCGGATTGCGATCAGCCGCGATCCCTCAGGCAAACGGTTCTTCGCCTTCCAGCTTGGTGCGCACCATCAGCCGCCCGCTGTTGTGATCGTAATCCTCCGCGCGGTGCATCGTCCCGGTATTGTCCCACATGACGAGATCGCCCACCGACCATTCGTGGCTGTAGGTGAATTCCTCGCGCGTCGCCCAATCACGCAATTCGTTGAGCAGCAGGCTGCTTTCCATCACGTCCATGCCGAGCACGGTATGCGCGGTATTGCCGATCACCAGCGACTTGCGGCCCGATCTGTGAGTCCACACCAGCGGCAGTTCCCTGTCGCCGATCGCCTGCATCTGTTTGAGCATCGCGGCCGATGGTTCGGGGTCGTAATAGAACAGCGTCGCCCAGGGGCCATGCCGCACGGTCAGGCCATCGATGCGGTCCTTCTCCTCCTGCGGCAGGGCGTCGTATGCCGCATAGGTGTTCGAAAAGCCGGTATTGCCGGTGCCCTTGGGCGCGGGTTTGCGGCAGGAAAGCAGCGAGCCGAGGATCGGCACTTCCGACGAGGTTCCGTCGATATGCCAGTAGAGCGAGCCCTTGAGGTAATTGGCGGTGTGCCCGGCGATCTTGGGATCGGTTGTGATCGGGCTGACCTCCTCGGGATCGCCCTGATGCTCGGGCGCGAAAGTGCCGAGCGTCTTGGTGAAGGCGATCTGTTCCTCGTCGGTAAAGTCGATCTTCGGGAACACCAGCACGCCGCGCTGTTCGAGCAGGTCGCGGATCTCGTCGCCGATCCCGCCCGCCAGCAGTTCTTGCTTGGTGTTCAAGATGCGGCTTGCGATCCGTTCCTTGATCGGTTCGTGCCTTAGCTTTGCCTGGGTCTGAACTGACATAGTGCCTTCTCCGTTATCCGGTCACGCCGAGCCCATGTAGCGACCGCCATTCACGCTGATGGTCTGGCCCTGAATATAGCCTGCGTCCTCGGTGGCGAGAAACAGGCAGGCTGCGGCGATGTCTTCCGGCCGGCCGATGCGTTTCATCGGCATGTGCTGGGCCATGGCGTCGGCGTCGAACGGCGCGGCGCGCAACGAGGGGGTGTCGACGAAGCCGGGTGGCACCATGTTGAAGGTGACGCCGCTCGCGCAAAATTCGTTGGCGAGAGCCTTGGTGAGGCCGAGCACGCCGCCCTTTGACGAGACATAGTGCGCCTGAGAGGGAGAGCCGGTCTGCACCGATGACGAGGTGATGTTGACCACGCGGCCCCACCCGGCCTCGAGCATGGCCGGAAGCATCTCGCGGATGCACAGGTGCGGACCTTTCAGGTTGATCCGCATCATGCGTTCCCACAGTTCCTCGGTGATGTCGAAGTAGGGCGAAAAGGGCGCGATTCCGGCATTGTTGACGAGAATCTGGATCGGCCCGAAGGCCTCGCGAGTCTGATTGGCGGCAGCGGCAATGGCGGCAGCGTCGGCGCAGTCGGCCTCGACCGCAATGGCGGTGTGACCGGCTGCGGCAATCGCCTCGACCGTTTCGCGCACGCCCGCGCCATTGATGTCCCATGCGCCGACGCTCGCGCCTTCGCGGGCGAACCGCTGGGCAATCGCGCGCCCGATGCCCGAACCCGCGCCGGTAACGACCGCGACTTTCCCTTCGAGTTGCACGAGCTTCTCCCGATCTCCTGTTTCACGCGACTCGATACCACCCGTCTTTCGGACTGTCCGCACCGGGTGCTGCGGTATCATCGGAGCGATGGCTGACCTTGCCTGACTCGACCCCCGATCATAGACAGCGCAAGAGGGAGCGGCGATGACACAGGCAATCGAACACAAGGGCAGGGTCGCCATCATAACCGGCGCGGGCACCGGGATCGGCAGGGCGACGGCCCTTGCACTGGCGCGCGACAATGTCGCGATTGTAGCGGTCGGGCGCAGGGCCGAGCCGCTTGAGCAATTGCGCGCCGATCTGGCGGACAAGGTGCCGGTGGCGGTGGTGGCCGCCGATGTCACCCATGACGATGCGCCCAAACGCGCCGCGCAGGCCGCCATCGATGCGTTCGGCAGGCTCGATTACCTCGTCAACAACGCGGGAATGGGCAAGCCCCATCCGGTCGACGAGACGACCGACGAGATCCTCGACCTGTTCCTCAACGTGCACCTGCGCGCGCCGTTCCGCTTCTGCCGTGAAGCGCTGGCGGTGATGCAGGACGGCGGGGCCATCGTGAACATGGCCTCAAGCTTCGCGATGATCGGCGGGATGAGGGGCGGGGCCTACTCGGCGGCCAAGGGCGGTATCGTCGCGCTGACCAAGCACATGGCCGCGCAATATGGGCCGCGCGGCATTCGCACCAATGCCATCGCGCCCGGCGTGCTCGAAACCGAGATGACCGCCTATGCCTGGAACGCGCATGTCTTCCGGCGGATGAACATGGACATGACTCCCTTAAACCGCACAGGCACGGGCGAGGACGCCGCCGAGGCGATCAGGTTCCTCTTGTCTGACGAGGCGCAATTTATCACCGGACAGGTGCTGGCAATCGACGGCGGCTGGACCACGACGAAATATCTTGCTCCGCATGTCGTCGCAGCCGGGTCGGACGAGGGCTGAGGGCGGCTGCGGTGACTGCGCCGCGCATCGAAATGCACGGTTGGTCAATGCGCGATCCCGGCGCGCTCGGAGAGGAGTGGCGCGCGCAGGGCTGGTGGTGCGACGAGACGATGGGCGAGGTCGCGCGGCGGATCGCGCGCGATGAGCCGGATCGCATTTTCCTGGTCGATGGCGATGTCCGCGTGAGCGCCGGGCAACTGCTTTGCAGTGCCGATGCAATGGCGATGCAGTTCCGGGCTCGCGAAATAGAACAGGGCGATGTCGTCTCGTTTATGCTGCCCAACTGGCATGAGGCGGCAACAATATACCTTGCTGCCAGTCTAGTGGGAGCGGTCGCTCACCCGATCGTGCCACAACTGCGCGACAACGAGGTGTCCTTCATGCTGGCGGACAGCGGTAGTCGTATGATCTTCGTTCCGGCGGAGTTCCGGGGCTTCGATTACCGCGCCATGATGGACCGGGTGAACGTGCGCCTCGAAAAGCCGGTCGAAGTGGTGGTTTTGCGCGGCGATCCAG
>JAGREJ010000182.1:0-7320 GCA_020446595.1 Novosphingobium sp.
TTCGTTTCAGTCACCGAGTTTCGTGACGGCAAGATCTGCCGGTGGCACGACTATTCACACCTCGGCAACATCATGGACAATGCGCCGAAATGGTGGATCGAGAAGGTGATGACCGAAGCACCAGCCTTCTCCTGAGAAGGTGTTGCCTACAGTGAAGCTCCATACATACTTTCGAAGCTCAGCATCGTTTCGCGTCCGAATCGCGCTTGCGTTGAAGCAGATGGACTACTCGGCCGAGTTCGTAAACTTGAAGGCCGGAGAACAGAAAAACGAATTCGCCAGGAAGAATCCGCAAGGTCTCGTACCGCTTCTCGAAGACGGTGATTTCGCTCTTGGTCAATCGCTTGCGATTGTCGAATATCTCGATGAGATTTGTCCGGACCCCCGGCTCCTTCCAGAAGCCCCAAAGGCCAAAGCAGTGGTTCGGTCGATGGCACAACTGATTGCCTGTGACATCCATCTGACCTGCCCCCCGAGAAGTGGCCCATTTTGGGAGTTAGGATTTTGGCTATTTACGGCTTGAAAGGAGCTGATGAATGGCACGGAAGAGATACACGCCAGAACAGATTATCGGGATGCTGCGAGAGGCGGAGGTTCGGCTGTCGCGGGGAGAGAAGGTCGGTGCGATCAGTCGGTCGCTGGGAATCTCGGAGCAGAGCTATTATCGCTGGCGTCGTGAATATGGCGGGCTGAAGGTGAGCCAGGCTCGACGCTTGAAGGATCTTGAGAAGGAGAACCAGCGGCTGAGGAAGGCCGTCTCCGATCTGACGCTGGATGCTCTGATCCTGAAGGAGGTTGTCGAGGGAAAGTACTGAGCCCTTCGCGGCGTCGGCTGGCCATCGATCATGTGCAGGAGGCATTGGGTATCTCCCAGCGCCGAGCCTGCAAGGTCGTTGGCCAGCACCGCTCGACGCAGCGCAAGCTGCCCACTCCGCCAGCCGACGAGAAGCCGCTGACCTCTGCGATCATCCGGCTGGCCCAGCAATATGGCCGGTATGGCTATCGCCGGATTACGGCGCTGCTGCGGAATGAAGGCTGGGTTGTGAACGCCAAGCGGGTCGAGCGGATCTGGCGTCGCGAAGGGCTCAAGGTTCCGCAGAAACAACCGAAGCGAGGTCGCCTGTGGTTCAATGATGGATCATGCGTAAGGCTGCGTCCGCAATATCCCGGCCATGTGTGGAGCTACGACTTCGTCATGGACCGCACCCATGACGGCAAGGCGTTCCGCATGCTCACGGTGATCGATGAGCACAGCCGGGAGTGCCTGGCGATCCATGTCCAGCGCAAGCTCAGGAGTGACGACGTGCTCGCTGTCCTCACCGAGCTATTCCAGCGCCATGGCCCGCCTGACCACATCCGCTCGGACAATGGCGCCGAGTTCACCGCCCATGCGGTGCGCGACTGGCTGGGACGGATCGGCGTGAAGACGCTCTACATCGAGCCAGGATCACCATGGGAGAATGGTTACAACGAAAGCTTCAACGGCAAGCTCAGGGATGAACTGCTCAACGGCGAGATCTTCTACACGCTCAAGGAAGCAACCATCCTGATCGAACGTTGGCGTATCCACTACAACAGTGTCCGGCCGCACTCATCACTCGGATACCAGCCACCGGCACCACAAACGATATTGCCTCACCCTGCTGCACCGCCTTACGCTACGCTTCAGGCCGCCCAGCAGGGTGACCGCAACCGCCGGAACTCTAACTTAACCGGTGGACCACCCTAGTGGGGCAGGTCAGCCCCATCTTCGATCAGAGCCGGTTCAGGAATTCAATCGCGTTGCGGTTGAAATCCTCAGCCCGTTCCCATTGCACCCAATGGCCGGTCTTCGGATACATGATGACTTCGACGCTCGGCATCAGCTTGGCGTAAGTAAGCGGCGTATCGAGCGTGAGGATGCGGTCCTCAAGGCCCCAGATCACCATGGCGCGGTGTTCGATCCCTTGCAGAATCGGACGGACGTCGCCGAGTTTCTGGATTCCGTAGTTGGCCAGCGCCGCAAGTGTTTCCGGTTCGATACTGGCGGCATATCGCATCGCTACCAGTTCGTCGGTTACATTGGCCGGATCGTACACGAAGCTATGAAACAGCTTGCGCAGCTTGTCCTCGCTCGGTGGGCCAGGATTGTAATATGCGAACAGGTCGTGGTGAGGATCGGTCGGCGTCGGCTGGAACAGGCTGTCGAAGACCCCGCCCGGCCCCATCAAGACCAGTCGCGCGACCCGGTCGGGGTTGAAATGGGCAATGAAGCACGAGACCGCGCCGCCCATGGAGTTTCCGATAAAATGTGCCTTTTCGATGCCGATCTTGCCCAGCGCACGGTCGACCACTCGAGCAAATGACGGATAGAGATCCTCGGTGAACGTGTCTTTGAAGCTCCTCCCGAATTGCGGGAGGTCGAAAGCCAGCACGCGAAAATGCTGGGCAAGTGCGTCAATATTACGGCTGTAGTTCGCCCAGCCAGAAGCGCCTGGACCACCGCCGTGGAGGCAAACCACCGGGAATCCCTCGCCAACATCGTGGTAATGCAGCGATTTTCCGGGCTCCACTTCGACAAAGCGACTGGAGGACTCAAAGGTGGCAGTCATGGCATCGTCTCCGGTGTTGGGTGACCGGCCAGTGTCACCTCGGGAATAAATTGTTCCGAGCGGATCTTCGCCGGATCGATCGCCAATCTCGCACATCGCTGCCTGGTTGCCTCGACGAGGCCCGGGGAACCGCAGACGTGGATCGCCGCGGCAGCAAGAAGCGACTCATCGTCGACAAGCGCGAGCGGGTTGCCGCGCAAGCCCTCCCATTCGGCCGTCGATCGCGACACGCCCACGCGCAGATCGAGCAATGGCATCCAGTATTCCCGCAACTCCAGCTCATCGAGGAGGAACAGGTCTTCCGCCTGCGAACAGGAGAATGCCAAGGTGACCGGATGTGCGCGACCACCACGCAGGCGCAACTGATCGAGCATGGGCAGGATTGGTCCGAGTCCAGTCCCACCCGCTATGAACACCGTCGGCCCTTTGGCCTGCGACAGCAGGAAGGCGCCGAAAGGTCCCTCGACATCGATGGCATCGCCAGGCCTGGCCCGCGTGAGATATTCTCCCATTGCCCCGCCCGGATGCTTCTTGATGACGAGCTCGATCCGTCCGGTTGCGTCGCGTGAAGAGGCAATCGAATAACTGCGCCACGCATCGGTGCCCGGAACCTGCAGGCGAAGGTACTGCCCAGGCTGGAAATCAAACGAGGGATCGGGCTTCAGGACCAGTTTCCAGACCGAGGCCGAGAGCGGCAGGCATTCCAGAACTTCGCCCGCTGTGGAGCTGGCCTGGTCGGCCAACGTGAACGTCGATGCATACGGCAATTCGACCGTGACATCGCCGCAGGCAATCAGTGAACAGCAAAGGCGCATTCCGGCCGCGATTTCGGACGAGAGTAGCGCCGGCGCCCGGCCCGCAACGGTTTCGGTCTCGCCGGACACCACTTTGCCGACACAGGTTGCACAGCTCCCCGAACGGCACTGATGCGCCAGGTTGATGCCCGCAGCCAGAGCCGCATCCAGAACAACGTCGCCAACCGCGATCGGCGCGGTCATCGTCGCACCGTCGGTGAATCTGAGATCGAGACGGGCCAACGGATCCCCGGTCAGTCCAGCCTGGGTGAAGGATGGTTCTGCGGCGTCTGAATGCCGCGGTTGTGGCGTGACACCAGCTTACGCCAGCCCGTGATGACAGCGTCCATGCCGCAAAGCTGCTCGTCGTCCCAGCCGACTCCTCCATCGACGCTGTAGAACCGCTCCATCTGCTCTCGCGCGAAGAGATCATCGTCGTTGAAATCATGCAAGGCGATCGGCAGCCAGAGATTGTCGTATTCGTATTTGAACTTCTTGAGGTCTGCTTCGGTCGGACAAACGGCCAGGATGACTTCCCAGTATTCGTGGCGATTTCCGTCTACCGGCACATACCATTCAAGTTGGGTCAGACCGCGCTTCGGCCAATTTTCGACCATCAGAACGCCCGGCAGGAACATCGAGGTCCGCAAGCCAAGGACCGAACCGGTGCCAAACGGATGCAAATCGAGCTCATCGTTGTGCATGACGAGATCGTAGTGCCCCGAGTGCCACTCGTTCATGATTCCAACCGGCCCCTCGCCGTCTTCCCCGTAGGTTGTGATCGCCTCCGGAGAGGTCGGATTGAGGCCAAGCGGAAAGGCGAGGTTTTGCGACAGGATCACCTGCGCATCGCGGTGCATAATCTGGTGCCCGGGATCGAATCCGTTCTCGACCGCCAGACGCCAGTTGGAGTTGCCTGTACGATGCAGGCCCATGACCACGATATTGTCATCGAGCAAATGCGGTGATCGAAACTCGTAATCGTCGGGCAGCAATACCGGCAGGTCGTCCGCTAGATTGGGGACCGGCTCGTACCCGTCATCGCCGACGAAGACGAAGATGATTCCAGCTTTTTCCTGCGCGGGAAACACCTGGATGCGCGCATTTCCGATCATCGGGTCATCGGGCGCTCCCACAATCGTCTTGAGTTTGCCCGTTTCGAGATCGTAGGTGAAGCCGTGATACCAGCAGGTCAGCGTATCTTTTGAAAAGCATTTCGGTCGCACTGACATTGTGACGCCGCGATGAAGACACTGATCCCGCAGCGCATGAACCCTTCCATCGACGCGGCGGAGCAGGATTGGCACGCCCGCGATGGTGACTCCCTTGACCTCGTCCTCGGCAAGCTCGTGACTGAAGAGCGCCGGAAACCAATAGTTCTTCACCCCCCAGGATGCATTGAGATACGGCTCATACTGGCGACGCGCCATTTTGCCTGATGCTGGAGACGTAGCATTGGTGGACATTTCGCTTCTCCTGCCGAATCGAATTAAAATATACTTTATCTCAGACCAGAGGTCAAATGCATTCAGTCGGCCCAGGACCGACGCGGAGAATCAAGCCTGAGGAAGTTCGAGCTCTCGTAATGCCTTGGGCATCTCGGGGGCGCCTCGAGTCGCTCTTATATGATCGCGAGCGAGCTGCGCCGCCCGTGCACTATCGCGCTCCAGGATGGCCTCGTTGATCAACTCATGTTCGTCTATTGCGGTATCGCGACGGGAGTTCGCCATCAAGGTGTAGAAACGCACACGCTTGCCAAGCGTTGTAAGCAGGGTCTCCAGCACCGAGTTGCCTGCCGCTCTTGCGATTGCAGCGTGATAGGTCTGGTTGAGAACGGCCAAGTTGGCAGCGTCGCCGCACGCCGCGCTGGCACGTGCATCTGCTGCGATTTCTCTAAGTTTCTCCATATCTTGAGGCGTACGACGCATGGCCGCCAGTGCTGCAACCGCCGGCTCGAGAACCAGCCGGGCCTCAAACAGATCGTAAACTTCGGGAGCTGATTTCTCCCTGACAAAATAGCCTTGTCTCGCTTGAGAACGTATCCAGCCGTCGGCCTCAAGCGTGCGGAGGGCCTCGCGGACCGGAATTCGGCTGATACCGTAATGTTCGGCGAACACATCCGCATTGATCCGCCCGCCCGCCTCTAAGGCGCCGCTCAGGATTGCCTCCTCAATTCGTTCGGCAAGTTGCGCGACGAGCGTTGGATGGCCCGATCCTTTGTTCTCGTTTGCGGGCAAGGGTCCAACAGAGCTCGGATCTGCAGAATCACTCTTCGGACGTGCCATTCAATGCCTCCCAGCAAACCAAATGACTTTAATGTATCTCACATGACCGAGGCAAGCCCCTGAACCAAATATGGGCTATCCTGCCTGAAGGTCGGTCCGAAACCCGCATTCCCGTGCAAAAGGCATCATCTATTGCAATCTGCCTGCGGGATCGGTCCGCAAGCGGACTGTCCCGTTGTTCGTGCATTTCCGGGAAATTCGGCATGATCTCGTTGCCGCGTTTTGATGTTCAAGCCCATTTGGAGAACGGGGAACTTGTCGAAGTCTTGCCCGATCATCCCCCGAGAGGATTGGACATGGCAATTCTTTAGTCGTGCAAGCGCCCGATTGGCCAGCACCAAGACACTCTGTGCGTTGCTCCCTTGCGGCATCAGCTTTGGCATGATGCTGGCCATGAGGGAGATCGGGTGACCCTCGGTCCCCGGCCCCATCTCGGTCGCAAGACGCGCGACGTGACTCGCGGCCATGCCTCCGATGCAGAAAGCCTTTCGAGAGCGAGGGATCGCATAATCGGCTGTGCGGTCCGTGCGGGAAGATGGATGTGAGCCCCTATGCCCCTTAACCAGCGATTGAGAGAAGGCGCCTAGAATCTAGCGGGGATAAATGGCTCACATTGAGTTAAGTGTCTGACGAAGAATCAGAAAATCCAATCATGAATCAAGGACTTAGAGATTGACTGTGGAAAACTTCTCGTATAATGAATCACCGTGACTCAGAACATGCAATTTGACCGAAAGAAGATGCGCGCAGTGATCCTCCGCGCTGCTCGTTCTTGTGCGCCCAGCGACCTTGGCGCAGTGAAGTTGAACAAGGTCCTCTATTTTCTCGACATGATCTCTTACGCTAACCACCGCGAGTCGGTGACCGGTGCGACATACCGTAAACGTCCCAATGGCCCGACTTCCGACCAGCTTCTTTTTGCGCTTCGCGATATGGAGCGCGCTGGGGACATTCGGACTGTGAGCGTCGATTACCACGGCTTTTTGAAGAAAGAGTACCATCCGCTCGTCGATGAACCTGAGGGTGCGCTCAATGATTCCGAGCTAAGCCTGTTAGATGATGTGATTGACTTCGTTTGCCGCAAGAACACTGCAAAGAGCATTAGCGACTATTCCCACAAATTACCGTGGGAAATGGCCGATATGGGTGGAGAGATACCTTACCACACTGCTATGCTGCTGTTCCCTATGCAGCCGTCGCCAGAGGCGTTTGAGGCTGCGGAAGACGGAATGCGCGAAGTTGAGGCTGCGAGATCGGCAGGAACATCCATGGGTGTGCGAAGTCTCGGAGATTTTCGAGGCAGCATACTGGCGTCTATCGGCCAAGGTTGATCCCCTTGGCCTCGAAGAGCTCTTACGAAACTTCCAGGAACTGGCAGAACGCGATCCTGCGCTCGCTGGCTACCCACACCCGTATCTCGAGAACGCCCTTGTTTTCGAGGGTCCGTCTCTGGTCCGGCTTCCGAGGATAATGTTTGTCTTTTCGGTCGATGAAGTCGCAGGGGTCGTCAGACTTTGGAACTGCCGGCTCTTGTAAAACAGGACGAGCGAAACCGGAATTCCTTACCCCCGGCGCTCTACCCCGCTTAAATTTCTGACCGGCCAGCTTAACTAAGTATCTGAAAACTGGTGCTGCTGGGGAGGATTGAAC
>JAGREJ010000182.1:7352-11875 GCA_020446595.1 Novosphingobium sp.
CTCTACCACTGAGCTACAGCAGCGTTCCGGCAGGCGCGCGCTAATGGCATAGCACTCGCCAAAGTCAAGCCAGCACGGTAAGCGACGTCAATGAAAAAGCCGATAACGCAAGGCACCCGCGAAGAGCGGCTGGCGGCAAAACTGCGCGAGAACCTCAGGCGCCGCAAGGCGCAGGCACGCGGGCGCGACACAGACCTCGCGCCGCCCCTTCCCAAAGAGCCGCCACAAAGCTAAGGCGCAGTGCTCCCGCAGCATGGAGCACGCGACTTGCCTCGATTGATCCTAGTCCGTCACGGCCAGAGCCAGTGGAATCTGGAAAACCGCTTCACCGGCTGGTGGGACGTGGACCTCACCGAAAAGGGCGAGGCCGAAGCTCGCGCCGCAGGTCGCCTGTTGGCGGAGAAGGGCATGTTGCCCGACATGGCTTTCACTTCGTTCCAGACCCGCGCAATCCGCACCCTGCATCTCGCGCTGCATGCCGCCGGTCGCCTGTGGATCCCGGAGACGAAGGACTGGCGGCTGAACGAGCGACACTACGGCGGCCTGACCGGGCTCGACAAGGCGCAGACTGCGGCAAAACATGGCGACGAGCAGGTGCATGTCTGGCGACGCAGTTTCGACACGCCGCCCCCCGATCTCGATCCGGGCAGCGAGTTCGATCTGTCCGGGGATCCGCGTTACGCTGGAATAACGGTGCCGCGCACCGAGAGCCTGAAGGACACCATCGCGCGCGTGCTACCCTATTACGAGAGCTCGATCGTACCGCACCTGAAAGCTGGCGCCTGCGTGGTCGTTTCGGCGCACGGCAATTCGCTGCGCGCACTGGTGAAGCACTTGTCGGGCATTTCCGACGAGGAGATCACCGGTCTCGAAATCCCGACCGGCCAGCCGATCATCTACGAACTCGACACGGACCTTGCCGCGAGCGAGCGTTATTACCTGTCGGAGCGATGAGGTGAACGCCCCCGTTGCAATCGTCATGGGCAGCCAGTCGGACTGGCCGACAATGCAGAAGGCCGCCGATGCTCTGGACGCGCTCGGCGTAGCCTATGACGCGCGCATCGTATCGGCGCACCGCACGCCGGATAGACTCAGCGCGTTTGCGAAAGGTGCCGCAGAGGAAGGTTTCAAGGTCATCATCGCCGGCGCGGGTGGCGCGGCGCACCTGCCGGGAATGGTCGCGAGCATGACGCATCTGCCGGTGCTCGGCGTGCCGGTGCAGTCCAAGGCCTTGTCGGGACAGGATAGTCTGCTCTCGATCGTGCAGATGCCTGCAGGCATACCGGTCGGCACGCTTGCCATTGGCGAGGCTGGCGCGACGAACGCCGGTCTGCTCGCCGCCGCGATCCTCGCGACCGGGGACGATGCGCTGGCAGAGCGCCTGAAAGAGTATCGCGCGAAACAAACCGCGAGCGTCGCGGAACGGCCTTCCTGACCAAATGATCCTCCCCGGCGAGACTATCGGCATTCTCGGCGGCGGCCAGCTTGGCCGCATGATTGCGACGGCGGCGGCGCAGCTTGGCTATCGCTGCCATATTTTTGCGCCCGAAGCCGACAGCGTGGCCGCCGAAGTCAGTGCCGCCTTCACCTGCGCGGACTGGCACTACCGCGAGGCCATGGCCGCATTCGCCGCCCAATGCGCCGTCATCACCTATGAGTTCGAAAATGTGCCAGTGACTCCGCTGGCCGCACTCGAATGCAAGCTTGCGCCGGGTGCCCGCGCGCTCGAAGTGGCGCAGGACAGACTGGCCGAAAAGCTGTTCGTCAGCGAGCTGGGCGGCACGCCCGCGCCCTTCGCCTCGGTCGACGGCAATGCCGATCTCAGGTCGGCAATCGAACAGATTGGCGCTCCCGGTATCCTCAAGACCCGCCGCGACGGCTATGACGGCAAGGGACAATGGCGGCTTTCCGCTCTGGAAGACGCGGACAGCCTCGACTTGCCGACCACGCCGCTGATCTACGAAGGTTTCATCGATTTCGAAGCCGAGTTCTCGGTGATCCTGTGCCGGGGGCAGGATCGCGAGGTCCGCTTCTGGAACAGCGCCGAGAACGTGCACAAGGGCGGCATCCTTGCCACCTCGACAATTCCGGCGTCACCAGCAGTGCTGGCGCAGATCGACGAGGCCCGCGCGCTTGCCGCCCAGGTGGCCCAGGCGCTGGACTATGTCGGCGTGCTCACTCTCGAGTTCTTCGCGACGGCCAATGGTCCGGTGTTCAACGAGATGGCCCCGCGCGTCCACAATTCGGGTCACTGGACCATAGAAGGCGCGATCACGAGCCAGTTCGAGAACCATGTCCGCGCGATTTGCGGCCTGCCGCTGGGCGATACCTCGCTGGCTGCGAATAGCGTCGAGATGCGAAATCTGATCGGCGACGACGCCGACGATTGGGCCGAAATCCTCAGCAATCCCGCCAACCATTTGCACCTCTACGGCAAGGCGCAGGCAAGGCCGGGGCGCAAGATGGGCCACGTCACGCGGCTGGTCCTGTGAGCCAGGAGATCGTCCTGATCCTTGCCCGCGCAAGCGACGGCACGATCGGCAATGACGGTGCGATGCCCTGGCACATCCCCGCCGATCTCAAGCGATTCAAGGCGCTCACCCTAGGAGAAAACGAAGGGGCCAAGCCCATGATAATGGGCCGAAAAACCTTCGAGAGCCTGCCTGGCCTGCTTCCCGGCCGCCGCCACATTGTCCTGACCCGCGACAGGGACTGGCAGGCCGAAGGCGCGGAGATCGCCCACGATGTCGATGCCGCGCTGGCGCTGGCAGGCCAGGGCGAGGTCGCGGTGATCGGCGGCGCGGAGATCTACGCCCTGTTCATGCCGCTCGCCCACCGCATCGAATTGACCGAAGTGCATGGCCACTACAACGGCGATACAACGATACCGCATCCGGGTCACATGTGGGTTGAAACGGCGCGCGAAGACCATCCCGCCGTCGATGGCAAGCCAGCCTATGCTTTTGTCACTCTGCGGCGCGCCTTATAGGCGAATCCCAAGATGATTCGCGTCGATCACCGAGAGCCGTTTCCAAGCGACCTTCACGGCGCGATTCTCGCGCTTGGCAACTTCGACGGATTCCATCTCGGCCATCAGGCCGTGGTCGGCGAGGCGGTGCGCTGGGCGAAGCAGGAAGGCCGCCCCGCGGTGGTCGCGACATTCGACCCGCACCCGGTGCGCCACTTCTGGCCCGACACGCCGCCGTTCCGCCTCACCACGCTCGATCAGCGGCAGGAGCTGTTCGCCGATGCCGGGGCAGATGCCATGCTGGTCTTCCACTTCGACGATTCGATTGCCGGGATGATGGCCGAACGCTGGGTCGAGGAATGGCTCCACGGCAAGTTCGGTGTCGCAGGGCTCGTCACCGGCGAGGACTTCGTGTTCGGCAAGGGGCGTTCCGGCAATGCGGCATCGCTGAAAGAGCTTGGCCAGCGATTTGGCGTGGGCACGCGCGCGGTCGGCGCGGTCCACGATGGCAGCGGACCGGTGTCGTCCAGCCGCATCCGCGAAGCCTTGAAAGCAGGCGATTGCGAAACAGCGGCCAGTTTACTCACTCGCCCCTTCGCGATCCGGGGCACGGTCCAGCACGGCGACAAGCTGGGCCGCACCATCGGCTATCCCACCGCCAATATCGACCTCGGAAATTACCTGCGCCCGCGCTTCGGCATTTATGCCGTCACGGGCACTCTGCCGGACGGACGCGTGCTCCATGGCGCGGCCAACATCGGCATCCGCCCAACCTTCGAACCACCCAAGGAACTGCTCGAACCGCATTTCTTCGATTTCGCCGAAGACCTTTACGGGCAGGAGATCGAAGTCGCCTTCCACCGCTTCCTGCGCCCCGAAGCCAGGTTCGAGCATATCGACGACCTCGTCGCACAGATGGAGCAGGATTGCGATGAGGCGCGCAAGGTCCTAAGCGCCGCCGCACTATGAGCGACCAGCGCGACTATCGAGACACCGTCTTCCTGCCGAAGACGGATTTTCCCATGAAGGCAGGCCTCCCACAGAAGGAGCCGCAGATTCTCGCGCGCTGGCAGGAGATCGACCTCTATCGCAAGCTGCGCGAGGCGCGGGCCGGACGCGAGAAATGGATCCTCCACGACGGCCCGCCCTATGCCAATGGCGACATGCACATCGGCCATGCGCTCAACCACATCCTCAAGGACATGGTGGTCCGCACCCGCTCGCTGATGGGTTACGACGCGCCATACGTGCCCGGCTGGGACTGTCACGGCCTGCCGATCGAGTGGAAGGTCGAGGAAGAATACCGCAAGAAGAAGCTGGATAAAGACGCGGTCGATCCGGTCGAGTTTCGCGCCGAATGTCGCGCCTATGCACAGAAATGGGTCGACGTGCAGCGCGAGCAATTGAAGCGGCTGGGCATCAATGGCGACTGGGACAATCCCTATCTCACCATGGATAGCGAGGCCGAGGGGACCATTGTCGCCGAACTGATGAAGTTCGCGGAATCGGGCCAGCTCTATCGCGGAGCCAAGCCGGTGATGTGGTCGCCGGTCGA
>JAGREJ010000182.1:11887-18110 GCA_020446595.1 Novosphingobium sp.
GAGGCCGAGGTCGAATACGAGGACATCGTCTCGACCCAGATCGACGTGGCGTTCGAGATTGTCGAAAGCCCGATCCCCGAACTGGTTGGCGCTCATGCCGTCATCTGGACGACAACGCCGTGGACGATCCCGACCAACCAGGCAATCGCCTATGGGGCGGACGTTGAATATGCCCTTGTCGGATTGGGAGGCGACACAACCAATTATCTTGTCGCCAAAGAACTCATCGATCCTTTTGTTTCACGTTTCCACAAAAGTAATCCCGACGAACATCTGGAATTCACCGGGAAGACAGTCGCTGGCTCCGATCTCGCTGGCACATTGGTTCGCCATCCCATGGCGAAGGAGCATTTCTATTCTGCCTTCTACACCCGCCTGCGCCCGATGCTCGACGGGTCGGACTTCGTCACCACCGAGAGCGGCACCGGACTGGTCCACATGGCCCCCGACCATGGCGAGGACGACTTTGCGCTGTGCAAGGCGCATGGCATCGACCCGGTCTTCGCGGTCGATGCGGGCGGCGTCTATCGCGACGACTGGCCGTGGCTCGGCGGCCATGACGAACGCCGCCGCGCGGTCATCAACCCCAACTTCAACGCGCCGGACGGGCCAATCTGCGAAGACCTCAAGTCCGCTGGAGCTTTGCTCAGCGCGTCCACAGATTACCAACATAGTTATCCACACAGTTGGCGCTCGAAGAAGAAAGTCATCTTCCGCTGCACGCCGCAGTGGTTCGTGCCGATGGATCGGCCGAGCCCACTGATGCGCGCCGAACAGCGTTGGGAAAACGAAGGCGGCGCGCCCGATCCCACACCCGAAATCGAACCCGGCGAAGCGACGCTGCGCGAAACCGCGCTTGCCGCCATCGACGAGACGCGCTGGGTGCCCGCGAAGGGCAAGAACCGCATCGGATCCATGGTCGAGGGACGGCCCGACTGGGTGCTGAGCCGCCAGCGCGCATGGGGCGTACCGATCACGCTGTTCGTTGATCGCAAGAGCGGGCAATACCTGTGCGATCCGGCAGTCAATGCGCGGATCGTCGCGGCCATCCGCGCCGAAGGCGTCGATGCATGGTCCGACGCACGGGCACAGGAATACCTCGGCAACGAATACAAGGCCGAGGACTACGAGCGCGTCACCGACATTCTCGACGTATGGTTCGATTCGGGATCGACCCACGCCTTCGTGCTCGAAAGCGGCAAGTGGCCCGACCTGATGCGGCCCGAAGGTTACACCGGCCCGCTCGCCGATCTCTACCTCGAAGGCTCGGACCAGCATCGCGGCTGGTTCCAGTCGAGCCTGCTCGAAAGCTGCGCCACGCGCGGCCATGCGCCTTACAAGGCCGTGCTCACCCACGGCTTCACCATGGATGCGGCCGGCAAGAAGATGTCGAAGTCGCTCGGCAACACGGTCGATCCGATCAAGGTGATGGAGACCAACGGGGCGGACATCATCCGGCTGTGGGCGCTGTCGGTCGACTATACCGAGGATCACCGCATCGGCGACGAAATCCTCAAGGGCGTGGCCGACCAGTATCGCAAGATCCGCAATACCTTCCGCTACCTGCTGGGCGCGCTCGAAGGATTTTCCGACGACGAGCGCGTCGAAATCGCCGAAATGCCCGAGCTGGAACGCTATGTGCTGGCGCTGCTCGCCGGGCTGGATGGCAAGCTGCGGCAGGCCGCGCTGGACTTCGATTTCAACACCTGGACGCGCGAGATCGCCGATTTCTGCAACGAGGATCTGTCGGCCTTCTTCTTCGATGTGCGCAAGGACAGCCTCTATTGCGATGCCCCGTCAGACCTGAAGCGGCGCGCCTATCGCACGGTGCTCGACACACTGTTCCATGCCCTGGTGCGCTATGCCGCGCCGGTGCTGGTGTTCACTGCAGAGGAAGTGTGGGGCACGCGCTATCCCGATGCGGGATCGGTGCACCTGCTGGAATGGCCGGAGATCGATGCCGGGTGGGCCGACGCGGCGCTTTCGGAAAAGTGGGCAAAGGTCCGCCAGACCCGCGATCAGGTCAACGAGCACATTGAGCCGCTGCGCCGCGACAAGATCGTCAAGTCGAGCCTCGAAGCCGAAATATCGCTACCGATTGACCAGGGTGATGTCGATTTCACAGAGATGTTCATCGTCGCGTCAGTCGCAAAGGGCGATTGGGGCGTGGTGAAGACCGAGCATCACAAATGCGGTCGCTGCTGGCGGCATCTGCCCGAAGTCGCCGAGGACGGCGCACTGTGCGGTCGCTGCGAGACCGTGCTCGCGCAGACCGAAGGCGCGGGCGCGTGAGCTTTCTCACTCGCCACCGCGTGATCGGCCTTGCTCTGGCCTTCGCCATTTTCGTCGTCGATCAGGCGATCAAACGCTGGGTGCATTTCGATCTCGGCCTCAGGCAACGCGGCGACCAGATCCAGGTCACCGAGTTCTTCAACCTCACGCGCGAGAACAATTACGGTGTCTCGCTCGGCATGTTCGCGGCCAATTCGATGGAAATGCGCTGGGCGCTCGTCGCGCTGACCGGCGCCATCGCGCTGTTCGTGCTGGTGTGGATGATGCGCGAGAAAGTCATGGCCGATATTCTCGCGCTGGCCCTGATCCTCGGCGGCGCGCTCGGCAATATCCGCGACCGGTTCTATCATGGCTTCGTCATCGACTATGCCGACCTGCATTTCGGCGAATTCCGCCCCTTCCTGATCTTCAACGTCGCCGATGCCGCGATCACCATTGGCGTCGTCATTATCCTTGCCCGCACGCTGCTTTCGCGCGAAAAGCCCGAAACAGGTGCCGACACCATCGCTTCGGAGAGCTGACACATGCGCAATCACATTTCGATCCGGACCCGCGCCGTCCTTCTCGCAAGTGGCGGAGCCGTGCTGCTTTCTGCATGCGGTGGCGGTGGCCTGTTCAATCGCGAACGACCCGATGAATTTGCCGTGCAGCGCCAGACGCCGCTGGTCGTTCCCCCCGATTTCGCGCTGACACCCCCGCGCGAGGGCGAGCCCCGGCCTTCCGAACGTTCGCTTCAGGAACAGGCGCTCGAAGCCCTGTTCGGCGGCCCCGCCGCGCGCAGTGCGGTGGAACGCGACGCGATCAGCCAGGCAGGGCAAGCCGCGCCGGGCATCCGCTCGACCGTCGGCGACTTCGATACGCATACGGTCGCCAAGGGCACCGTCACGCGCGACATCCTGCTTGCGCCCGAAAGCGACGGCACGGCAGCGCGCGCTTCGGCCGGAACCTGAGCCTCAATCCGAAGGGGCAGCGGCCTCCCCGGCGTCCGGCTCGATCCGCGAAACCAGCAGCTTGTCGATCCTGAGGCCGTCCATGTCGACGACCTCGAATCGCCATCCCTGATCGTCGAAAAACAGGCCCTCGTGCGGCACCTGCTTGATGACCGCGAGCACATAGCCCGCGGCGGTCGCGAATTCGCGTGGCTCGGGCAGTTCCATTTCGAGCTGGGCGGCCATCACGTCGGCCGGCGTGGCCCCTGACACCAGAAGCGATCCGTCCGACCGCTCGACCAGATAAGGATCGTCGCCCTCGTCCTGATCGCTGACAAAGGCGCCCGCGATCGCGGTGAGCAGGTCGGTTGGCGTGACGATGCCGTCAAGATGGCCGTATTCGTCGTGGACCATCGCCATTGCCACTTCCGCGCGCTGCAGGACGCGCAGCGCATCGAGAGCATCGACCTGGTCGGGAATGACCTCGGCCTTGCGCATCAGGTCGGGCAGCGAGACGGGCTCGCCAGCGACCATGCGCGACAGGATTTCGCGCACCTTGACCACGCCGACGACCTCGTCGGGCGATCCGTCGATCACAGGCAACAGCGAATGCGGCGACTGGGCAATGCGTTCGCGCAGTTCGGCCTCGCTCGAAGCGATATCGACCCAGTCGATCTCGGTGCGCGGCGTCATCAGTTCGCGCACCGGCCTTTCGGCAAGCTTCATGACCTCGGCCATCATCGCGCGCTCGTTTTCCTCGATCACGCCCGAATGGGTCGCCTCGGCGAAGATCATGTGGAGCTCTTCGGCGGTGAGCTGGCCCTCGCTCGCCCGTCCGACCGAAAGCACACGCAGGACCAGCGCCGAGGCCCGGTCGAGCAGCCACACGAAGGGCGCCACGATCCGCGCCAGCAGGGCCATCGGGCGCGCCATGACCAGCGCGATGGGCTCGGCCGAGCGCAAGGCGATTTGCTTGGGGACGAGTTCGCCGATCACCAGGCTGAAGAACGTCACCAGGATGATGACGAAGGCGAATCCCGCTTCGCCTGCAAGATTGGCGGGCACGCCCAGCCATTCCAGCCGCTCGCCGACAGGTCCGCCAAGTGTCGAGCCCGAATAGGCGCCCGCAAGAATGCCGATCAGGGTGATACCGATCTGGACGGTCGAAAGGAATTTGCCGGGATCGGCGGCCATATCGAGCGCGAGCCTGGCCGACCCGCTGCCCTTGCCCGCCGCCACCTTCAGCCGCGATGGCCTGGCAGAGACGATCGCAAGTTCGGACATGGCGAACAGGCCGTTGAGCAGGATCAGGCAGGAGATGATGACCAGATCGGTCCACGGGAACGGTGTCACAGCACCCAAACCGCTAGCAGACATTGCGCCAAATGAGAAACCGGCCCTCTTCCGCTTTCCTCAGTCCAGGCCGGCCGACAGGGCAAACGGATTGCGGACCGCGCGTTGACAACCTGCCAGTGCAGCGCGCATTCATGTGCCCCAGCGCACAACGGGTCGCACTGGAAAGCTAAAAGAGAGGGTCTGCACCATGAAAAAGTCACGTCTCGTCGTCTCGAGCCTCGCCGCGATGTCGCTGGTCACGGTTTCGGCTTGCGTCACCGATCCCAACACCGGTGAGAAGAAGGTGTCGCGCACCGCCGCTGTCGGCGCGGGCGGAGCGCTTGCCGGATTGCTGCTCGGCGGCCTCATCGGCGGCGGAACCGGCCGGATCATCGGCGCGGGCATCGGCGGCGTCGCCGGCGCGGCCGTCGGTTACCAGATGGACAAGCAGATGAAGGAGCTCAAGGAGCAGACCGCCGGGTCCGGTGTCGATGTCACCGAAGTCGACAATGGTCAGGCAATCCTGGTCAACCTGCCCGACGGGGTCACTTTCGACGTCGATTCATCGACGCTCAAGCCGCAGTTCCGCTCGACGCTCGACCAGATCGCGCAGAGCCTGCAAACCTACCCTGACAGCCTGATCGACGTTTACGGCCACACCGATTCGACCGGCTCGGACCAGTACAACCAGTCCCTGTCTCAGCGCCGCGCGCAGACCGTAGCCGACTATCTTATCATGCGCGGCGTATCGAGTGCGCGGATCCGCAGCCAGGGCTATGGCGAGACGATGCCGATCGCCACCAACGACACCGAACAGGGGCGCGCCCTTAACCGCCGGGTCGAGATCAAGATCGTGCCGATCACCCGCGAACATGTCGATGCAGCGCGCCAGCAGGGGTATTGACGCTCAATCCTGCGGTCTTGCGAGCGCCTCCGCCCTCCCGGCGAGGCGCTCCACCGCGGCGGCATGGATGCCCGGCGCGCAGACCAGCACGCCGAATGCCTTGGGATCGCGCTTGTTGTAATTGAGCGGATTGCCGAAAGCATCGGTCACAACTGCACCAGCTTCGCGCGCGATCAGCCCGGCAGCGGCAATGTCCCACTCGTAACCCCAGCGCAGTGAAGCGACGAGATCGGCCTCGTCGTTTGCAACCATGGCCATGCGCAGGGCAATGCTGTTGGGCTGGGCAACGGTGACCAGATCGGCATCCTCGTCATGAAGTTTCCAGGCCGGTACGCGCGCACGCGGCAGCTCTTCGCGCGTGCTCGCGGCCAGCCGCCTGCCGTTTCGCCACGAGCCCTTGCCCGCTTCGCCGATCCACATTTCGCCGCCTTCTTCGCGCGCGCGCGCCGGAGCGAACAGATAGCCAAGGAGCGGGCGCGAGGAACTTACCAGCGCCACCGAAATGGCCCAGCCATCGCGGCCATGGATGAACGCGCGGGTGCCGTCGATAGGGTCGACCAGCCAGACCAGATCGCCGTCCAGCCGGTGCGGCGCATCGGCTGTCTCCTCCGACAGCCAGCCAGCGGCAGGCAACAGCGCCTGCAATTCACGTTTGAGGAATTCGTCGACCGCCAGATCGATCGCGGTTACCGGATTGTCCGGCGACTTGTCCCAGTGATCGAGCGCGTGCCCGTCGCCTGGCCAGCCAGCGAGGGCGATGCGT
>JAGREJ010000017.1 GCA_020446595.1 Novosphingobium sp.
TCACAGCTACTTCACACAGTACATTCTGGCCGACGACGAGGCAGGATATATCGCCATCGACGAAGGCGATTACGGCGCCTTGCCGGCACATCTTTTGGCCCGGGTCATCGAGGCAGTACCGAGCCGGTTCATCGACGAATTCTGACCCATATCTTGAGAAGGGAGCCTGCTCCGGCGGCCCCCTTTTCTTTTTATGCTCGCTCACCTGGCGCGTCATTCAGCGCCCATGACAGCGACAGGCCTGGTCCTGCTGGACCCATGTCCAATGACGCTTCATCCCGTTCAATCCTGATTAGCCGGCATCATGAACGAAGCTGGGAACAGGGGGCACACCCCACGCGACTTGTCGCAGGGTCTTAATGCGAGTTATGTAAGGTAAAACAGTGGCCTAAACCGCAGAACAGCAATATGGCAGCTTCTCACTTTCTTTTCATGAAGGGGCAAAACGTCCTGCATTCTTCATGAGGCGGGGAAGCGAAGGCGCAGAAATCCAGGCCTTCTCGATGTTCTTGACATGTTCTCATTGGTCCTGTAGTTCGAAGGTGCCTTTCGCAGCGTGAATCCAGGCTCTCCTAATGATAATGGAGATCCGATTCATGTCCCGGCCAATACCCATCCAGGTCTATGTTTCGCCCGAGCTTGCGACCCGCGTGCGCGCGGTTGCCGAGCGACAGCACATGACCGTCAGCGCCTGGCTTCGCGCACTGCTGGCACGGGCCTGCGAGGAGGATGACCTTGCCTCGCAGCACGACACATCAATCACCCGGATCCTGCGCATGGGCGTGTTCTCGCGTGTCGGTATCGATGCGCTCCTTGCAGGCCATCCCGACCCCAAGCTGCGCGACAAGGTCTATGCAATCTACGCGCGTAAGTGCGAAGCGATCGGCCTTCCTTCCACCGCCGGTGAGGGAGGGCGCGATGAAGCGTAATCTCGGAAACTTCACCCGCGGCAGCCAGCTTCTGGGGCACTTCGGGTTCATGTTTGCAGCGGGCCTGAAATGGCCCCTGCTGATCGCCGCCACCGCATTCGCCGCACTCTCCTGGTGGATGGTGACGACCGGCATGGACGCACACGAAACCTACCTCGTGTGGATGCGTATCTATGCCGCGGTCTACACTTTCATGGAGTTCGATCCGGCCAAGACCGTGACCATGGAATCCGCGTTCGGGACGGCCTATCGATTGCCGATTGTCGCGGTCGGCTCGCACCCGCCGGTGCTCGCGGCATGGGACCAGCTCTGGGGCATTGTCGGCAATGCCTTTGCCTGGGTCGTGTTCGCGCTCGTCCCCTCGTTCGCCATGTTCTACTGGATCGCCGAGCGCTTCGGCGATCATTCCAAGGCGCGCCGCCATGAGCGTGGGGCCGCGCTTGTCCCGCTCGCGGAATTGAAGCGCGAGATTGAAGCGCACAAGCGGCAGCACAAGCGCCGCGAACTGACCGATGCGCTGGGATCGAAATGGCGGCTGTGTTCGCCGGCAGAGCTGCGCGAAGTGCTGCCCTACCAGCCCTCGCATATCGCCGGGATACCCTATCCCTGGCGGCTCGAACAAAGCCATGCGATGCTGATCGGCACCACCGGCATGGGCAAGACCGTGGCGCTGACCGGTATGGTCGAGGAAGCCCGCCAGCGTCGTCAGCGCGCGGTCATCTTCGATCTAACAGGCGCCTTTATCGAGCAGTTCTTCGAGCCGGACCGCGATGTGATCCTCAACCCTTTGGATGCGCGCTGTCCGTGCTGGAACGTGTTCGATGAATGCCGCAGCGAAGGCGAGTTCTGGGCCGCATCCGAAGCATTGGTGCCGCACGACGGGGGCGGGGAAGCGCAGTTCTGGGTCATCGCCGCGCGCGCCTTGTTCGTCGAGTTCTGCCTCAAGCTGGTCGAGCAGGGCGATGCCACAAACCAGGCGCTTGCCGAGAAGCTGATGAGCGCGGACCTTGCCAAGGTGCACGCCATGCTGCGCGGGACGATTGCCGACCCGATCACCGCGCCCGAAGCGGCGCGCATGGCCGAATCGGTGCGCGCCGTGTTCAATGTCAACGCACGGGCCCTCAAGCTCCTGCCCGCCAAGGGCGCATCGTTCTCGATCCGTGACTGGATCGAAACCGATGACGGCGAGGGCGGGTTCGTCTTCCTCTCGGCGCGCTATGTCGACCTCTCGGTATGCACGCAGCTGCTCACGCTCTGGCTCGATCTCGCCATCAACACATTGATGGCAACGCCGCGTTCGCGTGACCTCAAACTGTGGTTCTTCATCGACGAGCTGGGCGCGTTGCATCGCCTGCCCGCGCTCGAAGCGGGACTGCAAACGGCGCGCAATTATGGCGGTGCGATCGTCACCGGCATCCATGCCTATGCCAAGCTCAAGGAAGTCTATGGCGAGCACATGGCCGAGACCTTGTCCTCGCTTGCCAAGACCAAGCTGATCCTCGGCACCGGCGATTACAAGACCGCCTCATGGTGTTCCGAAGCGCTGGGCAGCGCCGAAGTGACCGACAAGGAAGAAGCCCATACCTACGCCTACAACAATGCCCGCGATGCGGTCAGCCTGACACCGCGCAAGCACATCGAGGCGCTGCTGCTTCCCGACCAATTGAAAGAACTGCCAAGCCTGGCAGGCTACATCAAATTCCCCGAAGGCTTCCCCGCAGCACCGGTCGAGCTGAAGCCGGTCAATCGGCCCAGGCGGGCCGAAGGCTTCATCCAGAGACCAGCGGAGAAGCGATCGGGTGGGACAGGCAAGTCGCCCGCGCCGACCGGCAATCGACCGCAAGATCCGACGCCTGGTGCAGCCGAACACCCGAGCTCGAACGATGACGGCGTGGGCAAACCCTCGGTGCCCAAGCAGGGCCAGTTGCAACTCGGTGAAGCGGTCCAGGAGCGTACCTCCGGCGATGGAGCCATTCGCGCAAACGATGCCGCTGCGGCGAGAGTCACCAACGACGTCTTGCCGGCTGACAAGGCAAAGGATGCTGAGGTCAAGGCGCAGGATGCTGCACAGACAGAAGGCAAGGTGGGAACGAGGTCCGCTGAAATGCAGCGCTCTAATGGACCGGACAAGGTCACACGCGAACGCGGGGCCGATGGCGAGGCCGAGGTCGGCGACGAACCGCCTGGTACCCCTGAAAAGATGCCAACTGGGAAGCAGGATCGGACGCCCGATTCACGCAAGCAGGAGGCTCAGAACGACAAGCTTCAGACGCGCGAAGCACGCCGTCTGACACTGGAGGACGGCGGTGCGGGGGATGCCAAGCACGATCCCGATGCTCCGCCGCTCGATGATCTCGATCTCGATATCTGACCGGCCGTTCGGCGGCGCTTGACGAGGAACAGGACGCCATGCTTTCGCTAGCCAATGTCCGCACCGCATCGGGCGCAGCCGGCTATTTTGCCAAGGACAATTACTACACCCGCGCCGATGCCAACCGCTCGGGCGAATGGTTCGGCAAGGGCGCCGAAGAGCTTGGCCTGAAGGATCAGGTCGATGCCCGGACCTTCGAGCAGGTGCTCAAAGGATTCCTTCCCGACGGCAACCGGGTCGGCAGTGACAATCGCTATCACCGCGCGGGCACCGATCTCACATTCTCGTTGCCCAAGAGCTGGTCGATCCTGGCGCTGGTTGGCGGCGACACGCGCATTCTCGATGCCTATGGCGCAGCGGTTCGCGAGACGCTGGCGTGGGCGGAAAAGAACCTTGCCGAAACCCGTTTGCAAGATCGCGGCAGGGAGCGGATCGTCCAGACCGGAAACCTCACTGCAGCGCTTTTTCGGCACGACACAAACCGCAACCAGGAACCCAATGCGCATGTGCATGCGGTGATCGCCAATGTCACCAAAGGTGCAGACGGTAAATGGCGCGCGCTGCGCAACGACAAGCTCTGGGAGCAGCATACGCTCCTGAATGCCATGACCATGGCGCGCTTTCGCCTCTCGGTCGAAAAGCTCGGCTACGAGGTCGGGGCGATCGGCAAGCATGGCAATTTCGAAGCCGCAGGCGTGCCCCGAGAAGTGCGCGACGCATTCTCTTCGCGCCGTGCCGAAGTGCTCGGCAAGGTTGCCGAGATGGAGAGCCGAAGCCCTGCCGCGCACGATGCGGCAACCCTGATGACGCGCGCTGAAAAAGCGCCGGTCGCTGATCGCTCGGCGCTTCTGACGAGCTGGAAGGACAGGGCCGAAGGTCTCGGGTTTTCCGCAGAAGCGGTCATTGCCCGTGCCAATGTGCGGGCAGCAAAGGACCTTGGCGGACCAAGCTCACCGAATCGTCCAGTGCGCGACCTGGCCGGGGTCGCGCGGGCGTTCGCTGCCCGTATCGCAGAGCGATTGGGCCTTGGCAAAGGTGATCCTTTGGTGCCAACGCGCCTGGGAACCAAGTCACCTGAAGAGATCGCCGCGATCCATGCAGCGGCCGCAGCGGTGCGGCATCTGAGCGAACGCGAGGCGGCATTTGATCGGTTCGCGGTCTTCAAGACCGCACTCGACTTTGGCCTGCGCGCAAGTCTTCCCGCGATCGAGAAGCGTGTCGACCAGCTGCTGCGCCAGGGCCATCTCGTGCGCGGCAAGGGCGCCGAACGCGGCATGATCACGACGCGCGATACGATCGATCGCGAGCAACGCATCCTTGCCGAAGTCGATGCCGGGCGCGGCAAGGGCGCGGCAATTATGGCGCCCGAGATGGCCGGTGAGCGCTTGCAGGAGGTTGCCCAGACCCGTCACGGCCTGACTCTCAATCCGGGCCAGGAGGGCGCGGGAAGGCTGCTCCTCGCCTCGACGAACCGCATCGTTGCGATCCAGGGCATCGCCGGAGCCGGCAAGAGCACCGTCCTTAAACCTGCTGCCGAGATCCTGCGCGACGAGGGGCGCAAGGTTCTGGGCCTGGCGGTCCAGAACACGCTCGTGCAGATGCTCGAGCGCGACACGGGCATCGAATCGATGACCGTCGCGCGGTTCCTCGGGCGTTATGCTCCCTTGCTCGATGGTCCGGACGGGAATGCGCTCGCCGAAGCGCGCCGCGAGCTGAAGGGCAGCGTCGTCCTGCTCGACGAAGCCTCGATGGTCGGCAATGCTGACAAGGAAAAGCTCGTAAGCCTTGCGAACCTGCTCGAACTTGGCCGCTTCGCCGCGATCGGCGACCGCAAGCAGCTGGGCGCGGTCGATGCTGGTAAACCGTTTGACATAATGCAGCAGGCCGGTGTCGAGACTGCCCGCATGGACATCAATATCCGCGCGCGTGCCGGGCGATTGCGGCTTGCCCAGAGTGCCGCGCAGAATGGACTGGTGGCCGACGCCTTGCGGCACCTCGACGAGGACGTGGTCGAGGTGCCGCAGGATGGCGCGATAGCCGCTGCTGCGGCCTGGCTCGAACTTGCGACTGCCGAGCGCGAGCGGAGCGCGATCTACGCCTCGGGGCGGACATTGCGTGGTGCGGTCAACGAAGCAGTTCAGACGGGTCTGAAAGCCAATGGCGAATTGGGCGGGGAAGGGGTGAAGCTCGATACCCTGTCACGGGTCAATCTGACTCGCGAAGAACTGCGCCATGCCAAGAGTTATCAACCGGGGATGGTGGTCGAGGTCGACCGGCGCCAGCGCGCCCAGAAACTGATGCCGGGTCGCTATAGCGTTGTCGCGAGCGATCCGCAGCGCGAGAACGTCACGCTCGAAAATGCGCGTGGCAGGCGCTTCGAATTTCGGCCCGACCGGTTGCGCCCGCAGGCTGAGCGCGATCCCCTGCGGCTGTTCGAGGTCAAGCCGCTCGAAATCCATGCCGGCGATCGCATTCGCTGGACCGATACCGATCACAAGCGAGGACTCTTGAATGCCGACCAGGCGCGCATCACGGCGATCGACGACAAACATGTGAAGCTCACGACGTCGACGGGAATCGAGCATGAGTTGAAGCGTGACGATCCGATGCTCCAGCGGCTCGACCTGGCCTATGCCCTGAACGCGCACATGGCACAGGGCCTGACATCGGATCGCGGTATCGCAGTGATGGACAGCAGCGAGAAGAACCTCTCGAACCAGCAGACCTTCCTTGTGACGATCACGCGGCTTCGCGATGGTCTGACCCTGTTTGTCGACAATGCACTCAAGCTCGAAGCAGCGGTCGAACGCAATACCGGCATGAAGAGCTCGGCGCTCGAAGCAACCGACATGCTGCGCGATGCCGCGGCGCGCGGGCTCGAGAAGGGCAAGGAGCCGACAGTCGAGCGTGAGAGCGAGGAGCGCAAGCCGCCCGAACTCGAACGCACGATCGTGAAGCCATTCGAGATCGGGATTTGAAAATGCTGATTACTGGCGCGTGGCGCGGCCTTTGGTCTCGGCGAGTGCGGCGATGCGCCTTGCGATCTCCTGCCATGCCACGATCCCGTCTTCGTCACCTTGCAGGACCAGCGCACCGATCTGTTTAGCGACATGGTGCGCCTCCTTGTCGCCATGGAGCTTGAGGACTTGGTTGGCGCAGGCCCAAAGCTCCCAGTCGCTGAGCTTGGTCATGGGGTGCCGGTCCGATGCGCTAGCGACAACGGTGATTGCCCCAGTAGCGGTCCCACCTGAGTACGGTACCTGTAGCCACCATCGCGCAGGAGAGGTCGGCACCCGAGGGTAGGGTGCACCAGGCGCCGGTGCGACTGCCCCCTGCCGCGCCCGTCGAAAGGCAGCGCATTGTGCCACTGGAGACCACGACATGTCCGGTCGGCGCGGTTCCGCGCGGGCCGCCGAGAAGAGTTACCAAAGCGTCGCGTGCTGCGATTGCATTGGCATCGGGGCAGGGCTGGTTCGCATTGCAGGTGCCGTCCATTTCGCGAGCCGCGATGCCGGAAATGCGCACGCGCGGACCTTCCTCGCACCAGACCGGCCCATCGCCGTCCCACACGCGCACCGGCGTGCAGGTGAAGGTCTGGCCGGAAGCGACGATACTGGCTGCAATCAGAAGAAACATTGGCAAAGTGCTACTACAGCTGGCGACCGAACCAAAGCACGCGCCCCACGATGTTGATGTTGCGCCGGTCGAGGCCGTTCCAGCTAGGATAGGCGGGATTGTCGCTCGTCACTGAAATCTTGCGACCTTGCGGCTCGATGGCGATCCGCTTGACCGAAAGTGCATCGTCCATGCGCAGGACATAGATCCCGTCGCGCAGGCGCGACTGCCCATCACCCAGGTCGACCAGGACCTCGTCGCCATCGTGCAGCGTCGGTTCCATGGAATCGCCCAGCACATGGATGATCGAGAGGCTCGATGCCTTGCTGGCGGTCAGGCGCCGCAGCCAGTTCTCCTCGAACCCGAACTGCGCGCATTTGGATTCCATTTCCGCGAGGGCGCCATGGCCCGCCGAGGCATCGACGTCGAGAATGGGTACTTGCACCAGCTGCACGACTGGGCCTTCGCGACGGGTCGGCGCGCCGAGAACTTTTTCATCGACCCCGAAGAAGCGCGAAAGGACCAGACGGTCCTTCTCGTCGAGCTCGCGGGGGCTGCCTCTGCGGATATACTGCTGGATGTAGGCGGCATTGCGCCCAAGCAAGCGCGACACCGAGGAGTAATTGACGCCTCGTTCCAGGATGAGGCGGTCGAGGTTTTCGCGGGCTTGGTCCATGCGTTCTGGTTCCGATATGGAAACGATCTAGGAGATAGGAAACTCATCCTATACAGAACATAGATAGAACACAAGGGGTTTGAGTGGCTTGAAACGCTGACATTATGGGAATTCGAAGACAACAAGCCCGGCCCGAAGCGTCACTCAATCTCCCACTAAAGCTCTCCTAATGACGTTCTCGATCGTCAGGAGATCGTCCTGCTCGATGCAAAAAGGCGGCATGACATAGATAGTGTTGCCGAGCGGACGCAGCAGGACGCCCTCTTTCCGGCATCTCTCGCGCACAACTGGGCCGATGTCTGCGAGGTAGCCGGTGGCCCCCTTGGTCTCCACATCGAAGGCGATGATCGTGCCCGCCTGCCTTGGATTGATGATACCCGGCAGACGCGCCAGCGACGCGAGCATAGCCGACTGCCGCTTCTTGAGATCAGCGACGCGTTCCAGAACCGGCTCATCGCGCCAAATCGCAAGGTTGGCGTTGGCCGCAGCGCAGGCGACCGGATTGGCGGTATAACTCGACGAATGAAAAAACATGCTGGCACGATCGGTTCCGTAATGCGCCATGTAGACCGGCTCGCTCGCCATGGTTACCGCCAGAGGCAAGGAGCCGCCTGTCAGCCCCTTGGAGAGACAAAGAATATCGGGTGAGATGCCGGCCTGTTCACTTGCCAGCAGAGTACCGGTCCGCCCCCAACCGGTCATTACCTCGTCTGCAATGAACAATACGCCATGCCGCTCACAGATGGCCTTCATCTCGGCGAGGGCACCAAGGGTATAGATCAACATCCCGCCTGCACCGAGCACCAGCGGCTCGACGATAAAAGCAGCCGCATCGCCGCGAGCGCAGGCGCGTTCGAGCGCATCAAAAGCGGCCTGTTCATGACCTTCGACAGGACAGGGCACGACCGTGACATCGAACAACAGCGGTTCGTATGCGCGATTGAACACGCCGCGCGCACCGACCGACATCGCGCCGATGGTGTCGCCGTGATAGCTGTGCTCCATTACCAGGATATGATGACGCGGTTCCTCGCGCGCCGCCCAGAAGCCGAGCGCCATCTTGAGTGCAACCTCGACGCTTGTCGAACCGGAATCGGAAAAGAATACGCGGGTCAGGTTCTCAGGCATGATCGCCCGCAAGCCGCGCGCGAGTTCCTCGGCCGGTTCGTGAGTCCAGCCCGCGAAGATGAGCTGATCCAGGCGTTCGGTCTGCTCACGGATCGCCGCCATGATGCGGGGATTGCAATGACCATGGGTCGTCACCCACCACGACGAAATGGCATCGATGATCCGCGCGCCATCCGCTGTGTAGAGCGCCGCACCTTCGCCCCGGACGACAAGCGGGATTGGTTCGTGCAATCCGTGCTGGGTAAAGGGATGCCAGACGGAAGATGTCACGCCACAAAATCCTCGAGATTGAAATTCTCGCGAAATGCCTTGGCCAAGCCGTCAGCTCCGAGATCGGCCAGCATCGGCAGTCGGCCCAGACGTCTCACTTGACCGATTTCAGCAATCGTCGCTTCGCTGTCGTCTTCTGGAGCGCCGACAAAGGCCGCCCCCAAGATGCGCACACCGCGCGCGCGCAAGGCCTCGACAGACAGGAGGCTGTGATTGATGGTGCCGAGGCTGGTGCGGCAGACAAGGACTACCGGCGCCGCCCAGCGCGCGAACATGTCGGCATAGGTCAGACCGCGCGTCAGCGGCACCAGCACGCCGCCTGCGCCTTCCACAACCAGCGGGCCATCAATCTCGGGCAAGGCTAGACGCAGCGGATCGATCTCGACGCCGCCAATTTCAGCCGCGCGATGGGGCGAGCAGGGAGTTGCCAGGCAGTAGGCCTCGGGCAGGATTCGCGAAGATGGCAGGCCGGACAGCCCCAAGACCCGCCCGCTGTCGGTGCCGTCCTCCTCGCCGGCCTGCACCGGCTTCCAGTAGTGCGCGCCAAGCGCGCCTGCCAGCGCGGCGGCGAAAACTGTCTTGCCCACACCGGTATCGGTCCCGGAAACGACGATAGCCCTCATGCCGCCCTCCGGTAAAAGCAGGTCACCACTTCGTATGTCGCCTTGCACCCGCCTTCCTCGAAGCGGCGCATGACGCGGCGCATGGCGCCGGCAGGCAGGGGCTGGTGATCGCAGGCCGCCGTGCACGCGCCAATGGCTTTCAGTGCGCGAAGGTAGCTTCTGGCGCAGGCATGCCTCTCGACATGCATTTCGACCTCGTGCGGGGCAGCCTGATGCTGGGGAACCATTGTGGCGAGTTCCGCCACGCTTGGGTATTCGGGCGTTCCTGCGATCAGGCCCTCGTCGGCATGGGCCTTGCGCCACTCGGCAAACGTTCCCGATGCGAGCGTGGTGAAGGCCAGCAGACCGCCGGGTTGCAACCAGTCCAGCATGCGCCCGATCGCGCCTTCCAGATCGTCGAACCATTGCATCGCCAAGCTCGAACAGACGAGATCGAACTGTCCCATTCCGGGCGGAACGTCGTACTCGCCGTCGAACTCGGCAAAGCGAAGGTGCCGATGCTCGTGCGTAATGGACGATAGCCGGTGGCGTGTCCGCTCCACCATGGCGGACGAAAGATCGGTCACCAGCCAATCTCCTCCTAGCCCGCGATCGGCCAGCGACTCGGTCAGGAAGCCGGTGCCGCACCCGATCTCGAGCACGCGAGGACTGATCGGCAGGCGGTACGCCAGGATGCGCCCGGCCAGGGATCGGGCCACTTCGTGCTGGACCCGCGCGTAATGGTCATAGTCGCGCGCGGCGGCAAAGGCCCGGCCGATCCTGCTGCGATGGAACTCGTTCATCGCAGGTGCTCTGCGAAGTCAGCGATCCGGCTTGCGCAGATTCCAGGTTCGGTGAGCGGCAGGAGATGGCCGGCACCAGCAAGTTCCTCCCGTTCCAATTGCCGCGCACTGGCAAGCGTACTCTGGCGCATGGCAGGCGACAGAATGGGATCGCTTCCGCCCTGCAGCGACAGGATGGGCATGTCGAAAATGGCGGTCTGGTCGCGGCAATCCCAGTCCCGCAGCGCAATGAGATCCCTACGCAATGGTTCGGCAACCGACCTCGCGAATATCGTTTCATCGCCACATCGTTCACGAAACTCGGACAGGACAGCGTCGGGATCTGCTGATAGCCTGGCGAGCATTCGGTCAAGAATGCGTGACGGTGTTGCTTGCATATCTTTGCGCGCCGTGAAGCAATCGAAGCCGTTGAAGGCGATCAGGCCCTGGCAGGTGGACATTGGTTCTCGCAGCGCAATCATCGTGCCAAAGCTGTGGGCCACGGCAATCAGCGGCTCATCAGCAGGCGGCGGCGATGATGGCTCGCCGAAATAACCGCGATCGCAATATTCGAGTTTATATCCGGGCAGCAGCGCAGCAACGCCCCGCCAGAAAGCAGCGTCGAAACCCCAGCCGTGATGGAAGCGCAGGATCATGAGCGAATCCCGGTTATCGAGCCATGTGCTCCATCAATCGCGGCAAGTAGCCGGTCGATATCCGCATCATCGTGCGTGGCGCGCAATGCCAGGCGCAGGCGGCTCGTGCCCCTGGGCACCGTCGGTGGACGAATGGCTGCGGCGAGGATGCCTTGCTCGCTTAGTGTCTGGCTCATCGCCAATGCGTCCGCCGCATCGCCGACAATCACCGGGACGATATGCGTTGTCGAATATCCGGCATCCAGACCCCGCGCCCGGAGTTCCCCTCGCAGCCGCTCGGCCTGATCCGCTAGTTTGCGCCGCTCCCGGTCCATGCCCGGCACGAGATCAAGTCCGGCGTCGATCGCGCCAAGAACGGAAGGCGGCGGCGCGGTAGAGAATATGAAACCACCGCAGGCATTGACCAAATAGTCGCAGACCAACCGCGAGCCGGCGACATAAGCACCAAATCCGCCCATAGCCTTGCTGAAGGTGCCCATGGCCAGATCGACGCCGCCAAGGACGGTGGCTGAGAGCCCAGCGCCTCCAGGCCCAAGGACGCCTGTCGCATGCGCCTCGTCGACGAAGAGGAACGCATCATGCGCGCGCGCGATAGCCGACATCCGGGCAACATCCACCGCATCGCCATCCATGCTGAATACGCTTTCGGTCAGGATCAGACGGGCCGGCGCGTCCGCTCCCTTTTCGCTGAGCAATCGCTCCAGATGCGTCAGGTCGTTGTGGCGGAAGCGATGTTGTCGCACGCCCGCCACCGCGCAGCCCGCATGCATGCTGGCGTGGATCAGCCTGTCGGCGAACACGACGGTACCAGGTGCGGCGGCCAGCAGCGCCGGAATGACCGCCGCATTTGCCTGCCAGCCCGAAGCAAACAGCAACGCGGCCTCCGTCCGTTTGAACGTGGCAACCCGTGCTTCGAGGGCCAGGTGTGCATCGCTCGTTCCCGTGACCAGCCGCGATGCTCCCGCACCGGCTCCCATACGTGCAGTCCAATCGCGCGAGCGATCAATGAGTGCAGGATGCTATGCAAGGCCGAGATAGTCATTGCTGGAAAAGTCGACGAGATTTTGGTCGCCGCGCCCAACCCGCCCTTGGGGGAGCATCCGTGTCGGCTTTAGGTGTCGGCGCTGACCGCGACGGTCGACGGCATCGAGCGCCCCGGCAAAATGGCCATCGAATGGGCCTTTTTCAGGCAACCTGCCGGCATCCGCCATCACAAGAAGTTTCAGTCGATTTCTCGCCCACGCGCATCGGCTCTTCACCTTGCATCGCCTTCAGCCCCAGCCGTTCGAGCATGGCCGCGTCCGCGTCGTCGCCCGCATTGGGCGCGGTGAGCAGCGTGTCGCCGGTGAAGATCGAATTGGCGCCCGCCAGGAAACACAGCGCCTGCGTCGCCTCGCTCATGCTTTCGCGGCCGGCCGAGAGCCGCACCATGCTCTCCGGCATGGTGATGCGCGCCGCCGCGACCGTGCGCACGAATTCGATGTCGTCGATCCTGGCCAGGGGCGTATCGGCCAGCATGTCGCCCAGGACGGTGCCCCTTACCGGCACCAGCGCATTGACCGGCACGGATTCGGGATGGCGCGGCAGCGTGGCGAGCGCATGGATGAAGCCGACGCGGTCCTCGCGCGTCTCGCCCATGCCGACGATGCCGCCGTTGCACACCGAAATGCCCGCGTCGCGAACGTGGCCGAGCGTGTCCAGCCGGTCCTGGAATGTGCGCGTGGTGATCGCGCGCTCGTAATATTCGGGCGAACTGTCGATATTGTGGTTGTAGTAATCCAGCCCTGCCTCGGCGAGCATGTCGGCCTGAGCCGGCGTCAGCATGCCCAGCGTCATGCAGGTTTCCAGCCCCATGGCCCGCACGCCCTTCACGATCTCGACGATCGCGGGCATGTCCCGGTCCTTGGGATTGCGCCAGGCCGCGCCCATGCAGAAGCGCTGGCTGCCCGCGTCCTTCGCCCGCGCCGCCGATTGCAGCACCGCGCGCACGTCCATCAGCTTCGTCGCCTCGACGCCGCTGTCGGCATGGACCGACTGCGAGCAATAGCCGCAATCTTCTGGACACCCGCCGGTCTTGATCGAAAGAAGCGTGGACAGCTGAACCTCGCCAGCACGATGATAGGCCCGATGAAACTCGGCCGCGCGGAACACCAGCTCAGTGAACGGAAGGCTGAAAAGTTCCCCGATCTCTTCGCGGGTCCAGTCGTTGCGGATGGCTGGCGCAGCGCGCTCCAACGAATCAAGTGATATCATGCTCGATTTAACTGTCCGATTAAATACTCGGAGGTGCCCTTAACGGTATTCTCCTAAAAATGGAAAGCCTCATTAGCTTCGCCACACATTGTTTGTCGGAGCAGACCCATTCTGGCGGTCCACTGGCCCGCTTCCGCCGACCAAGCGGTCGTTTCCCGGCTTGCTACCGCTCCCTCATAGCTGTCGGTCATTCACACGATGACTTATCGCTTCTCTTGGCCATAATCGGTCGGTCTGCTTTTGCCGCTCATAGGATTGTAGCTTATGTCGTTTGGCGATGTGATCGACAGCACCATGCTATTCCACCTTGTGCGGGCCCTTGCCAATTCGACTGCTATGGACCCCGGCTATCCCTTGCACAGAGTCAGCATTTCGGCTCGTGCACCATTTTTCGCTCGGACGCCCCAGTTTTTCCAAACAGATGTGCCTGTTTGCCTGCGCACTCCCCAAGCCAAGGAACTCAATGGGGCCGCTTTTCCCTGGATTCACGACACGGTTCGTTCTTGACAGCTTCACCGTTGGATCATCGCGCTGTATCAGATCACTCCGAGAAACAGGTGTAATGAATGACAAAGCGATGGCTGGGGCTGACTGCCTCAAAGGAAGGTGCGATCTACGTCCATGTCGAGGTCCCGGACGATGACGGGCCCATCGTCGTGCTGGCCGACGACAATTGGAAGATACAGAAGGGTGACCGCTCTGCCGCGTACGACGTCCTTCACCAACAGTGCGCTGACTACATTCGCGAGAATCATATCGAGAGAGTGATTGTGAAGGCCAGCGCCGTTACAGGAAAAGGCATGGCGAAGCTCGGGATGCTTGAGGCTGCGGAAGTTCGGGGCGTTGTCATTGCCGCAGCAGCGTCCGTCTGTGCGGTCAAGCAACTTAAGAAGGGATCGGTCAGCAAGACCTACGGCGATCGAAATGTGGATGAGTACGTCGCCGATGACTCCTTCTGGGCCAAGAATACCAAGGGTGGGAAGCTTCGTAAGATGAGCCGTGAGACTGCCATGCTCCTCGTCGCGGAGAGAGATGGGTGATGGCTGAATATGTTTCGGGGCTAAAGCTCGGCAAGAAAATCGGCAACGGCCACTTTGGCGACGTTTTCAATGCAACTGATACCGCACACGGCGAAGTTGCAGCCAAGGTCTTGGGCCGAAAGGCGCATCACGATGAGTCCGAATGGGACAGCTACAAGGGCAATGCGCTCGGCGAAGCACAGCATTTGTCTAAGGCGACCCATCGCAACGTGGTCCAAGTGCATCATGTGGTAGAGGGTGACGGCGGAAATACTGTCGTGATCTGCATGGAGTTTTGTCCGGGCGGCTCGTTGCAGGCCAAATTTGAGGAAGGGCCAATGCCACTCGGCGCGGTTAGGAAGGCTGCGACTGAAGTACTTCTGGGTCTTTCAGCACTACACTCGCGGTCCATGCTGCATCGTGATATCAAGCCTGCGAACATTCTGCTCGATGGATCCGGTGTGGCCAAACTCGGTGACTTCGGACTGGTGACCGACGATCTGATCTTAGGTTACGGTTCGGCAGCTGGATACGGCGACCACATCGCCTACGAGGTCTGGCACGGGGACGGAACGAGCCCGAAGAGCGACATTTGGGCGCTGGGAATGACGCTATATCGCTTACTTCATGGACAAACTTGGTATGATGAAACACCGAAGCCCCGCAAACTGATTGAGGACGGCGACTTCGTCGAGACACTCCGTTGGCTACCGCACATTCCAAAGCAGTGGCGCACCGCAATCCGCAAGATGTTGAACGACAATCCGTACAAGCGCTACCAGAACGCCAACCAGGCGCTCACAGGCATTGCGGCGCTTCCGGTGGAACCGATTTGGACAACTGCTGTGTCACCCGGCTTAGTGACTTGGGAGCAGACCAAAGGAAAGCGGCTAGTGAAGGTCTCCTGGGAGCGAATTTCGGAACGCCAGCACCGCTGGCGCGCATGGAGCGAGCCCATCGATGCCGGGCAAAACCGTACGCTCGCTGGCTCGGATGGTATCGTGGGGCAGGCGAAGGCCCTCGCAGGAATGCGCGAGTTTTTCGGCGCAAATTAGGTCCGCCGCATACGCCTCGGCAAAAGAAAGTCGCCCGTCAGGTCGGCTGACGTGATGCGCCTCAATCCAAAGGCGGAGGCCGCCGCTGCATGTCGTTGCTTGGCGCACCGCTTACAATAGGCAGCAGTGGCGTTCACCCCGGGAGGAGGGCGCCAATAGTTGCCGCAACAGCGGCACTTCGGAAGGCTCACGCCCAGATTTGATGCCTTACGTTTCATTGTCCCACTTTCACGTATAGCGAGAACACGATGCAAACAAAACATGAACAAATTGTGGGTTTCTGTCAAGAACCATGCCGCAGGAGGGTTAAAGTCAAGCGTTGAGAAAGGGTTGCATGGTTGCCGAGTCCAACGGAACGCCCGGTGGGGTATGAGTGAGGAGCGCCTGCCTCAACGTGTGAAACGGTCGAACACGTCCCCGGCTTCTTCCTCTTCCCAGCCATCAGGAAGAATGCCGAGATCCTCGAACACGAGGAGTGAAATCGTCATTTCGTAGTAGTCGGCAAAAATCACTACTTCCCGCGTAGGTCGGCTGCACCAAACACCAGGCGGAATGTCTTTACCCTCTTGCGGGACTAAGCCCGACCTCTCGGCTGCGAGCGAGCAATTAGGTAATTCCATTCCAGAGGGGAAGAAGATGCGAGCCCTAGTGGCCGCCGCGCTGCGCCTGCACCACAGCACGAAGCCGTTTGTGGCGACTACCACGGCAGCATAGAGCGGCGTGCTCTCGAGCCACTTCAATGCCGCTGCAGTTAGCGAGACCTCGTAGCGATCAGCGCAGTGTTTCAACAGGTCGACCGACATGCGCTGGTTGCCTACTTGAGCTCGGAAATCGTCCAGCGGCATCAGGAGGTAAGAGGCGAACAGGTCTGCTTCCCGTTCCTGTTGTCGTGAACCGCCTAGCACGTCTGCTTCGCCGCATTCGAAACCAGCGGGCGCCTGATGACGGTGACAGAGATAATGGCCCCACTCGTGGCCTAGCGTGTAGTTGATCCGTCCGGCTGAGCGGATGTTGGGGTTGTAAAGGATGGCCCATCCGCCCCTTTTGCTCAACGGGGCAAGGGCACCTTCAAAGTTTGGTAACGGCGCTTCGGCGATCCTCAACACCGGGTCGTCAAAGCGCTTTGAGTATTCGAGTGCGATCTGCTGCACATCAACGGGGAAGCGTGGTCCCCACATCCTGACTAGGGCATTCGCCCACGCACGGGGTGTGGCGGGATCACTCCTCATCATCCAGCACATCCAAGATTCGTTTGAGCTTGGCCTTCACATACGGGTCCGCCTTCTGGAAGCGGTGAAAAAATGCAGTGTCTTCCACATCCTCGGTTGGTGTGGCCTGCGATGAGTCGATTAGGAACGCGGAAGTAACGCCAAGCGCGCCAGCAATCTTCTCCAGTTTCTCAGCCGATGGCCTTGCTACATCCTTGTTTTCAATCTCCCACATATAGCTTTTCGAGCTGCCGGTTGCCTTTGCAAGCTCTTCGAGGGTCAGACTCTTTCCGCGGCGCAGCTCGTTGATCTTCGTTCCGAGCGCCGATGCCATTGATCCTCCTTTCGATTGTTCTGTTCGGTCGTAACCTAACTTTTCGTACTTGACAACCGAACTCGGTATCGCGATACTTTTCATATCGTGATACCGAACTCAATTCGATGGCCGGGTCGTGAAGTGAACTGCGAAACGTCGGCGGCGCAGTTCATCGTAAGAGCCGACAAAACCAGCCACCTTGGAGATTTTGAAATGGCTGCATTGGATGATGACGACGACAAGAAGGGCACGGACAAGACGGTGACAATCATCGTCGAGGCTACGCCTCACGAATGGCCAAAAGGCTCGGAAATCAGCTACTCCCAAGTGGTGACGCTCGAGTTCCCGGATTTCCCGCAGCATCCTGAGCGCACCTACTCGGTGACCTACCGCAAAGGCGAAGGGAAGAAGCACGAAGGGATCCTGGTGCCTGGCGCATCAGTGAAAGTGAAGGACGGGATGGAATTCAATGTTACCGACACTGGTCAGTCGTAACGACGACATCCGGCGCTTGGTCGAGCGGGGATATGCCGTCACATTTGACAGCAACTATCTCGTTGTGCGGGATATCCCCTACCTCGATGAGCAGCGCGCCCTTAAGTGGGGGGCGATCGCAACTCTTCTCGTGTTCATAGACGAAGCGAGGGTGCAGCAGCAGAACCATCAGGTTTCGTTCGCAGGCGGTGTGCCACACGGTCTCGATGGCCGGCCGATTCCCAACCTCGGCAGCACATCGCACAGCGTGCCGCTCAGCAACACGGAACCGCTGGTTAAGGTCGAGCGACAGTTCTCGAATAAGCCGAATGACGGCTACGTAGATTTCTTCGACAAGATCGAGCGCTACGTAGCGATCATTTCCGGCCCTGCCATGGAACTGCACGACGTCACGCCGCTCACATTCCGCATCTATAACGAGGGGGACGACGACAGCGTCTTCAAGTTCCGGGACATGCTGACAGCGCGCGCAGAGATTAGCGATCTCACGGCAGCATTCAGGGAGGAAATCGTCGCCGTCATCGGCCTTGGTGGGACCGGCGGCTATGTTCTGGATTTCATGGTCAAGACGCCGACGCGCGAGGTCCGCGGCTTTGATGCCGACGGATATCACGTCCACAACGCATACCGGTCGCCCGGCCGCCTCGATGTTGCCGACCTCGGACTGTCGAAGGCGGAAGTGTTCGCTGCTCGTTACGAGAATTTCCGGCACGGTCTGAAGATTGAGACGAAATTCATCGATGCAGATAGCCATGAGGAGCTGGATGGCGTCACATTCGCTTTCGTCTGCGTCGACAAAGGTACCGCGCGCGCCGCCATCATGGATTTGCTCATCTCCAAGGGGATCGCCTTCATTGACGTGGGTATGGGGCTGGCGCGTCGCAATGGATCGATCAAGGGAAGCATGCGTGTGACGCATTTTCCACGCGAACGCGGCGCGGAAATCAAGGCAATGCAGCTCGCACCGACGCACGATGCGCAGGACGACATTTACAAGGCGAACATCCAGATTGCCGAGCTGAACGCGCTGAACGCTAGCCTCGCTGTGATCCTCTACAAGAAGCATCTCGGCTTTTATGTCGATGAAGAGCCGCTCTATAATCTGCTCTTCGAACTTGGTGACATGCATGTTGTGAGGCAGGGCGATGACGATTGAGCTGCGCCATGTCGAGTTCATGCCGAAGGTGCTCGAGCCCAACGTTCTCTATGTCTCTGAAAAATACCGTACGGCCGCTCATCTTTGTGCCTGCGGTTGCGGCGATAAGATTCGAACGCCGCTTGGGCCGACGGAATGGTCGTTCACGACAGGTCGCCGGGGCCCCTCGCTCTGGCCGTCGGTAGGCAGTTGGCAGCGACCGTGCCGCTCACACTACGTTATCCGCAATGGTGAGGTTCATTGGGCAAATCAGTGGACCGATTCCGAAGTCCGACAGGGGCGCTTGAAGGAGCACGCCGCACGGAAAGAGTATTTTGCCAAGCGCGCGCCGAAATCGCGTGTGCGCAGGCTCTGGACGTGGCTCAAGGCATTGTTTGTAATTCGCTGAGGTGATCGCTTGGCAAGAGATACCGATCGCAAAGAGCGATGCCCAGTTGATCTGAACCCGAGGCTGCCCCCGTCATGGAAGCCATGGCAGAAAGGCGGAATTCAAAATGAAACTAGATGAGCCCCGCGACCTTCGGCGGGTGTGGAAACAGAACGAAATTCCGGTCATTGTGCGGAAGGGCAAAGACTATAAGCTCAGGGTTAAGCTACCACACCCCAGCTCTGATTTTGATCTAAATCGACGAGCCCGCGCATTTCTCCAAGCCTCGCGTCCGAACGGGCGCGAACCACAATGGCTCCCAAAATATGAGGGATGGGAGGTACCGCAAGATTGGTTTAGTGATCTCGTAAATCGCATCCTCGAGCGCTCGTCACAGCTTTACGTTATCCAGCCGTACCGCAAGCAAGAGAAGTGTGCGTCACAATGCATGAATGCGGAAGGTCACGAATGCGAGTGCTCGTGTATGGGCGCCAATCGCGGTGTCGGTGGGCCTGGCGCTGGATGGTTTGAGGTTTCAGACACATTCGCCACACGCTGGGGGGAATCTCATCTTGCCTGCCGTCTTATGGTGAAGGTGCAGCGCTGATCCATTTCGGCATGGATTCGGTGATTTTGCACGGCCGATGTCTGCTAGGAATTCTAACCTCTGACGAATGTCCGTTTCCGCCCATTTGCTTGCTCGAAGCGGACTTTCCAGAACGTCCAACAACGCGGTCATTTGAGGAGAGGTCGCTTGGTGGAGCTGCCCATTGCCATGATGCTGCGAATACCCCTAGCAAGACACTGATGTTTCCATTATGTTCCGACGGAGAAGAGACAATGAACGCCCTGATGAATGATTTCGACATCAAGAACGCTACCGAGACCACGCCACAACGCTGGGAAGGTTTTTCGGAGATCGACCAGGCGATCCACGAGAACCGCCTGTTGGCATATCGCCTGCGCAAATCCTGGGCCGATCCGTGGAGTCGCAGGCTGACCACCGGCGTCCTGCTCGTGATCGCTGCCGGTTTTGCATTCCTCGCAGGAACATCGCTGGGCTTCTTCTGAGCGGTCGGATCACCACTCCTTCACATCATCGGCCCTTTCCGAACTCGCGCCCCGGGCACCACGCGTGGTGCGATCAAGTCTGCCTCGCGCCTTATCGACCGCCTGGCTTCCCCGGAGTTGGGCACGTGATACCTCGTCCTGGATCGGCTGGATATCGGGCGCGTCTGGAATCGTCCCACCGCCGCCGCCACCGACCTGCGCTCCTGCGCGCACCGAACCTGGGCTGCTGACCGATGGCCGCGAGACCGGCCGCCCGGATGCCAGGACCAACCTGCCTTCGATATCGTCGCGCAGTTCTTCGGCGTAGGAGTCGATGAACCTTGCCTGCAGGGCGCGGCCTTCGGAGCTGAGCTGGAACTCGATATCGTCGAACCTGGAAATGCCGTAGTAATCCCGGTTGCGATCGATCTCGCGCATGCCCCATTCGCGATAGGCTTGCGAGAGATTGAGCGTTCCCGAAGCGCTGTTGCTGTCGAAGATCGAGGCTTGCTGTTCGAGGCGATTGGCAATCTCTTCGGCGCGCCTTGCTTCGAGCGTGTAGCTCTGCGCTTCGGTGAGCGATCCGCTCATGCCGCTTGCTGAGGAGGCAATCTGCGAATTCGAGGAAGTGCTGACCGAGCGAATGAACCCTTCGCGCGCCGAGGCCCAGTTCCGGTTGTCCGAGGTGTGCCTGAGACTGCCGATAATGCGCGAGCGGTCCTCGGACGCAATCCCGATGTCGCTGTCGGTCCAGGTCCTCGAACCGCCGCCCTTGATCCCGACCTTGGCGCCGGCAACGCCATTGGTCACGCCTGCGTCGGCACCGGCTTCGCCGCCGATGAACCAAGCCGTGGTGATATCGTCGGCGGCCCTGCGCGAGAGCCCGAACTGGCGCTGCAAGCCGATTGACGCCTGGTCGACCTCGTTGATCGCGGTCTGCACGCTATCGGAACTTGATTTGCCCGTCGCGCCTTCGAACGCGCTGCCTTCGCTGTACTGGTTTCTGATCTCACGGAACCGGGTGAGAGCATTGCTGGTCGATTGCGCGGCGATATTGGCGTAGCTCTCACTGTTGGAGCGTGCTTCGCTTGCCAGGGTGGCAAGGCGCGTCGAGACTTCCTGGCCGACCGTGGGCGTGAACGGATAGCTGGAGTTGGGCAGCTGGTCGTATCCGGCTTCGGGATAGCTGGTGACGTGCTCCCCTGAAATGT
>JAGREJ010000183.1 GCA_020446595.1 Novosphingobium sp.
GCTTCTCGATGAAGCCGAACATCGTCTCCGCCGACTTCTCCAGCGCCTCACGGTTGAGGTCGTAGAGCACGACCTCCAGCCCAGATTGCAGCCCGATCTGGGCGATGCCCTGTCCCATCGGGCCAGCGCCGACGACACCCAGCGTCTTTACGTCACTCATCCTGATAATCCTGTTCTTTCTAGACCTTGAGGCCAGCTTCGCGCAGCAAGGCGCGGGCGATGATGGTCTGCTGTATCTGGCTGGTGCCTTCGTAGATCCGCATCAGGCGCACATCGCGATAGAAGCGTTCGACCTTGTATTCGGCCATGTAGCCCGCGCCGCCGTGAATCTGCACTGCACGGTCGGCCACGCGACCCAGCGCCTCGCTGGCGAAATACTTTGTCGAGGCGACATCGGCCGAGACGTTCTCGCCTGCATCGAAACGGCGTGCCACGTCCTGCGTCATCAGCCAGGCGGCATAGGCCTCGGTGCGGCTATCGGCGATCATGCCCTGAACGAGCTGGAACGCGCCGATGGCCTGACCGAATTGCTTGCGATCCACCGCATATTGCACGCTTTCCTGCACGAGCCGGTCGCACATTCCGGAGGACAGCGCCGAGAGGTGGATGCGGCCACGGTCGAGCACTTTCATTGCGGTCTTGAAACCGCGCTCGGGAACGCCGCCGATGATGTTGGCCGCAGGCACGATCACGTCGTCGAAGATGACGTCGCAGGTCATCGTGCCCTTCTGGCCCATCTTCTTGTCGATCTTGCCGAAGCTGATTCCCGGCGTGTCCGCTGGAACGATGAAGGCGGTAACGCCGGCGCTGCCCTTCACATCGGGCTGGGTGCGGGCCATCAGCGTGAACATGCCCGCGCGCGGTGCATTGGTGATGTAACGCTTGGTGCCATTGACCCGGTAATTGTCGCCTTCGCGGATCGCCAGGGTCTTGATAGAACCGGCGTCCGAACCGGCATCGGGCTCGGTGAGCGCGAAGCTGGCGAACATGCCTTCGGCGAGTTTCGGCAGCCACTCCTGCTTCTGTTCCTCGGTGCCGTCCATGACGATGCCCTGACTGCCGATGCCGACCGTGGTGCCGATCACCGAGCGATAGGCGAAACTGGTGCGGCCCATCTCGTAGATGACCTGGATTTCCTCGGACGAGGTAAGGCCAAGACCGCCGTATTCCTCGGGGACAGTCAGGCCGAAAAGGCCCAGTTCCTTCATTTCCTCGATGATCTCGGGCGGGACGGCGTCCTCTTCCTCGAGCCTGTCCTCGTTCGGGATGAGGCGTTCATCGACAAAGCGGCGCACGGTCTCGCGCAGCAGGGAGAAAGTTTCCTGATCCAAGGTGCTCTCCGGTTGAATCCCGCGTCTTGGCAGCACGGGCAAGGGCTGGAATTGGGGCCGCTATTGCGAGAATCGCACCGATATGCAAGGCCCGCCGTCCTGCGAACAGAGATGGGACAGGTGATGTGAATGGCCGCGCTTGACGGTATCAGGGTGCTCGATTTCGGACGCTACGTGTCCGGGCCCTATTGTGCGACTCTGCTTGCCGATTTCGGCGCGGACGTGATCCGGCTCGAACGCCCCGGCGGTGGCGAGGACCGCTTTCTCGGTCCGGTCGCCGACAATGGCGAGGGCGCGGGTTTCCTCCAGCTTGCTCGCAACAAACGCTGCATGACATTCAACCCGCGCGCGGAGGGCGCGAGCGAGGTTCTGCGCCGCCTTGTCGCCGGGGCCGACGTGGTGGTTGCCAATGTGCCTGCGAACGCGCTCAAGCGTATGGGAATCGACTACGAATCGCTTTGCGCGATCAGACCCGACATCGTCCTTGCCAACATTTCGTCGTTCGGCACGCGCGGGCCATGGGCGAGCCGCCCCGGCTTCGACAGCGTCGGTCAGGCGATGAGCGGATCGCAATATCTCACCGGCCCCGGCGATGTGCCATACCGCACCCCGGTGACATGGGTGGACCACTCGACCGGACTGTTCGCGGCCTATGGCGTGATGATGGCGCTGTTCGAGCGCACGCGGACAGGCAAGGGGCAGGAAGTCGATTGCAACCTGCTCGGCACGGCGCTGTCGTTCGCTTCGGCCGCGATGATCGAGGAGGCGATGACCGGGGTTGGCCGCAAGGCAATCGGCAACCGCAGCTTCCTCAATGGTCCGACCGATTCGTTCCGCACCACGGATGGCTGGATCGTCACCCAGATTGTCGGCAACCCGATCTTCGCACGCTGGGCGGAGCTGATGGGCGAACCGCAATGGGCCGAGGATCCGCGCTTCATCAGCGACGAGGCAAGGGCCGAGAATGGCGAATTCCTGTCGGCGCGAATGCAGGCATGGTGCGATTCGCGCTCATCGAGTCAGGCGCTCGATGAACTGGCCCAGGCGCATATTCCGGCAGGTCCGGTGCTCTCGCCGAAGGAAGTGCGCGGCCACGAACAGGTCGAGGGGATGGGCATGGTCCAGCCGACCTTCGTGCCGCATATCGATAAGCAGGCGCCGCTGATCCGCGCGCCGCTGGAACTTGGCGGCGCACCCGCCGAAATTCGCACGCCGCCTCCCGCTATCGGCGCGCACAACTCGGAGATACTGGGCGAACTCGGTTACAGCGCCGACGAGATCGAGGCACTGAAAGCGGCCGGAGTCGTTTAGGTTCTAGTGCTTGCCCGGCGGCGGCAGGTCATCGTCGGCGAAGAACATGCCCACCCGCAACGGCACCGATGGATCGACACGATACTTCGAAAAGTCGGTCACGCCGGTTTCGGCGAGCAGCGTGTCGTCGATGAAGAAATTGCCGGTGCATTCGCGCGAGGGGCGAGTCAGGATTTCGTATGCGGCGTCCGACATGATCTCAGGCGTGCGGCAGTGCTTGAGCTGATCGGCGTCGGCAGCGGCAAATTCGATCGCTGCCGTGGCGATGCCATAGCGCGGCCACAGCGAATTGAAGGCGATGCCGTCAACGCGATACTCCTCCGCCATGCCCAGCACCGTCATCGACATGGCATATTTGCTCATGGTGTAGGCGACATGGGGCTTGAACCATGCCGGATCGAGATTGATCGGCGGTGACATGGTCAGCACGTGAGGATTGGCTGCTTTCTTCAGGTAAGGCACCGCTGCCTTCGAGACGAAGAATGTGCCGCGCGCATTGATGTCGTGCATCAGATCGTAACGCTTGGCCTCTGTTTCCAGCGTCGGCGTCTTGCTGATCGCCGAAGCATTGTTGACCAGGATGTCGATCCCGCCGAAGTGCTGCGCCGCCTGTGCCATGGCGGCTTCGACTGCATCGACGTCGCGAATGTCGAGCACGAGGGGGAGCGCCTTGCCGCCAGCCGCCTCGATTTCCTCGGCGGCAGTGTAGATCGTGCCGGGAAGATGCGCGTGCGGCTCCGCCGTCTTGGCGGCGAGCACAAGATTCGCTCCGTCGCGCGCGGCGCGCAACGCCACGGCGAGCCCGATGCCGCGGCTGCCGCCGCTGATGAACAAGGTCTTGCCCGCGAGACTCATTGCGTCCTCCTGTTGCGGCGCTGCATTGCAGCATGCCCCGGCATTTGCAATAATAAAGGACACTCAATAAAGATAGCTGATGAGCATGTCGCCCGTCTCCACTTTCATGCCACGCGTGTCCCTGCATAAACAGGACGGTCAATGACCGAACCGCTCGCTTCAACCCACAGCGGTTCGGTCGTGGACCGAGCCGCCGAGGCGCTACGCGTGCTGTCGCTGGAAAGCGCGGATGGAACTTTCCTCGGATCGGAGGATGACATGATTGCGCGGCTCGACGTCAGTCGCGCGACCCTGCGTCAGGCGGCCTCGCGAGTCGCACAGGAAAATTTCATCGCCGTGCGTCGGGGCGTGGGCGGCGGCTATTTCTCGGCGCGGCCCAACACCATGAACGTGACCCGCATGGCCGCGCAGTATCTGCGCGCGCGCGATGCCGATTTCACCGAGATCACTCACGGCATCGGCCCGCTCAAGGCCGAACTGGCGGTGCTGGCGACACGCAACCGCGACCCGGCCCTGCTCGCCAAGCTGGAGGAATTCGCCCAGCTGGACGAGGCCGCACCGCTCGAAATGGCGCACGGCTATCGCGCCTTCCTCAAGAGCGAGCGAGAATTCCTGCAACTTATCAGTGCCTTGGCGGGAAATTCGGTGCTCAACCTGCTGATGGCGATCCTTTACGATTTCGCGGCGCTGGCTTCGCGCAGCGAGGACGTGCTGATCGACCGGCCCGAACGCGTCCAGACCTATCGGCGGATGCGAGCACGCCTCGCCCGCGCGGTCATCGATGCCGATGTCGAACTGGCCCGGCTCGCCAGCCGCCGCTGTTCCGAACTGGTCGACGAATGGTTCGAGCAGGATTTCAAGGGCCGTACTTTCGACGGTCAGGCCATGGACTAGCGCATCAGTGCTAATTAAGGGCGAGGCAGGGCTGCTGCCCGCCGATCAATAAGGAAAGCGACCGGAGACGATGTCCGAGACGACCGAACGTTCGTGGCTCAGCGAGCAGATCGACCTCTATGCCAGCATCGATCCAGATGCCCCCGAGCTCGAAGTGGGCGAGAACTGGTGGAGCTGGCGCGAGATCATGGC
>JAGREJ010000184.1 GCA_020446595.1 Novosphingobium sp.
GCCATGGTCAGCTCCTCGATCGAGTGATGTTCGAGCGGCTTCCAGTCGGGATGGAAGTAGGCCGAATTGACCAGCCCGTCGATCCGGCCCCACTTGTCGAGCGCGGCCTTGGCGGTCTTCTGGCAGTCCTCCATTTTCGATACGTCGCAGGACACCGCGATGGCTTCGCCGCCGTTCGCAGTGATCGTGCTCACGATCTCGTCGATTCGCTCCTGCGAACGAGCGGTGACGACGACTTTCGCGCCTTCCGCTGCGGCACCATGGCACATCGCCTGGCCCATGCCCGGACCCGCGCCAGTGACGATAACGACCTTGTCTTTCAGGATCATGCTGCTTCCACTCTCTCTTCTGCTATTTCACGCACGGCCTTTGCCGCGCCCCACATTGCGCCTTCGATGTAGCCCACGCCGTTGGCGTCGCCCACGGTGTGAACGGCAAAGCCCGCCGCGCTCAAATCGTCCGCCAGCGAGGTGTCGCCATGCGCGCCCTTGGCGACGACGACGGTGTCGCACTCGGCTTGCTGGGCCTCGCCCTGGGCGTCGGTCCAGGTAACCGCCTGCTTGCCAATGGCGATATTGCTCGCTCCTGGCGCAAGCCGCACGCCGTGCTCTTCGAGTTCCTGCAATATCCGCATGCGGCGAAGCAGGGTCATGCCCACGCCGAAGCGCGGCGCTTCGTCGACCACTGTCACGTCGCGGCCGCGCTCTTGCAGGAATTCGGCCAGTTCGACACCGACCAGTTCACCGCCAACGATGACAACCTTGTCGCCGAGCGGCATCCATGCGTGAGTCGCCTTGCGCACCAGATCGATGTTGGCGGAGGCGCCTGTCGCTGCGCCGACCTTTGTCGCCACGCGGGTGAACAGGCTGGTCTTGCGCTTGATTGCCTCGGATGTCTCGCCGAACATCATGCCGCGAAGGTCGTCGCCCGACAACACATGGTCCTGATCCGCGCCGGGGATGGCGGGCATGTCGCGCACCGCTCCGGTGGCAACAATCACCGCATCGGGAGCAAGTTCGCGGAGCAGGGCCGGAGTAGCCAGCGTGGACAGGCGAACATCTGCCCCGGATTCCTCGACCCCACGGATCAGCCACTTGAGCAGCCGTTCGTTGGGCTCGTAGGCGAGACCCGCAAAGCGCAGCGTACCGCCCAGCCTCTCGCTACCCTCGATCAGCGTGACCCTGTGACCGATCTCGCGCAGGCGGCGTGTCGCTTCCATGCCGCCCGGACCGCCGCCGATGACGGCGATGTGGCGCGGTGTATCTGTCGGGGGCAGGGGCGGATTCTCGAACTCGCGGCCGGTCTCGGGCCGTATGGCGCAACGCGTATCGACGCCGTTGTAGATCGCGCTGATGCAGGTGTAGCAGTAGACGCACGGGCGTACTTCGTCGCGCTTTCCCTCGGCCAGCTTGCGCGGCAGGTGCGGATCGGCGAGCAGCTTGCGGCCCATCGAAATGAAATCCGCCTCGCCATTGCCGATGGCGCGGTCGCCCCGCTCGGGTTCGACCTTTCCCGAACCGATGACCGGAATCGAAACCGCGCGCTTGATCTCGGCGACGCCCGGCAGGTTGAGCGCATCCTCGTGCGGTGTGTGCGACTGGGTGTGCAGCTTGCCCTGACCGTTCTCGTGCGCGGCGCTGCAGGTGATGGCATCGGCGCCCGCTTCCTCGACGACACGGGCATTGAACACGGCATCCTCGATCGTGAGGCCGCCGATCCGGCCTTCCTCGCGCAGGTCGAGCTTTATCCAGACCGGGAAATCGGGTCCGACCACGCGACGCACTTCGGCCACGATCTCGCGCAGCAGACGCGCGCGGTTCTCGCGGCTGCCGCCGTAGCCATCGGTGCGGGAATTGCTTGCCGGCGAGAGGAACGACTGGATCAGGTAGCCGTGTGCTGCGTGAATTTCGACGCCGTCGAAGCCGGCCTCGACCGCTCGCCTTGCGCTTTCGCCGAATTGCCGGACGACGAGATCGATGTCTTCCTGCTCCAGGATCTTCAACTCGGGCATCTTGTAGCCCGCCATCCCGGCCAGCTCTTCCATCAGGAAATACTGCGTGAAGTCTCCGCGCGGCGGCGGGGGGATCGAAGGCACCCACAGGGGCAAGTCCCATTCCTGTGCCGAATAACCGGCTACCTGGCCGCCATGGTGCAACTGTGCCGCAACCTTGGCGCCGTGGGCGTGCAGCCTGTCCGTCAGCCGCCTGAGGGCGGGGATGAAACGATCCTCCGAGATTGCAACCTGCTGCCACTGCACGCAGCCCACCGGCCAGGCGACCGAAGTGACGCCAAGGATAATGAGGCCGACGCCACCCTTCGCCTGCTCCTCATGATAGGCGATGATCCGTTCACCGACCGAGCCGTCTTCTTCGGCCATGGATACGCCCATCGCCGTGGTGGCGATGCGGTTCCTGATCTCCATCGAGCCGATGCGGCCCGGCGAGAGCAGGTGAGGGAAGCTGTTTGATGTCATCGGCCCGTTCCTCTCCTAGAACTTGCTGATGACAGCATCCGCGAACATCGCGAGATTGTCGAGTTTCTCCTGAAGCGGCTGGGTGTCCAACTCGTTACGATAGGGATCGCGGAATCCGGCGATGAAGTCGGTGACGCCAAGCTCCATGTATTCGCCGATCAGTTCGGGCGTGAGATCGGGCATGAACGGCGCGAACAGGCGGAACGGCTTGTCGGTCGTGCCAAGCTCCTCGCGGTAACGCCGGATCGACTGGGCGATGGGACGCACCACGTCCGGTCCGCCGCCCGCGACGAGGAAGCCGTCGTGCTTCGCGGAGCGTTTGAACGCCTGCTCCGAATGGCCGCCAATGAGGATCGGCAAGGGCTTTTTCGGCACCGGATTCAGCTTGATCGACGGGATGTCGTAGAACTCGCCGTGAAACTCGAAATAGCCTCCAGCGCAAAGGCCCTTCACGATCTCGATGCACTCGTCGAAACGCTTGCCGCGTTTCTCGAAGGGCAAGCCGACAATCTCGTAGTCCTCCGGCCAGACGGAGAGGCCGACGCCGAAATTGAACCGGTCGTGCGTCAGCGCCGCTATCGAGGAGGCGAGCTTGGCCGAATAGACCGGCGGGCGGATCGGCAGCTTGACGACGTTCATCGTGAGTTCGAGCTTTTCGGTCACCGCGCCGAGCGCCGCGGCCATGACGAAGCTCTCGAGGAACGGCTTGTTCTCGAGAAACTCGCGGCTGCCGTCGGAATTGTAGAAGTACTTGCTGTCGGACACTTCCGGATAGCAGATGCTGTCGGGGATCAGCATACCGGCATAGCCGTGTGCTTCCGCCGCCTTGGCAAGCGGGATGTAGTATTCGATGTCGGTCATCGCCTCGGCGAAATGAAAGCGCACGGTTTCTGTTTCCTTTCAAAGTGTTGGCCAGTGGCGGCGGAACGATACTGTATCGTCCCGCTGCCATTGACTTGATCCTATTTCATCAGAACGAGACTTCCGCCTCGATCCCGAAGGTGGCCGGATCGCCGTAAATTGCCGTTCCGAACCCGAGCGCCCCAAGGTCGACCGAGCGCGACAGGTATTCCTTGTCGAAGATGTTCCTGCCCCACAGTTGCACGGCAAGCCTGTTGCCGCCGCCAATATCGATGTCGCTCAGGCGCAATTGCGCGTTGAACAGGCTGCGCGCGCCCGACGAGGTTTCGGCCTGGAATGGGGCAGTCAGCGGATTGGGGAAGAGCGCCTGCTTCGACGTATAGGTCCAGCCCAGACGTGCGGTCAGCCGGGTGTCGCCCGATCCGATCGTGTCCGACCAGGTGATCGAGGCTGCTCCGGTCCACTTGGGCGCCAGTGCCGGTGTGACGACAGAAGCGATATTGCGCAGGTCGCCATTGATGTCAGCCGCCGGAAGCTCCTTGATCTTGATGTCGAGGTAGCCCAGCGAACCTTCGAGCATCAGCGAATCCATCAGCTCGATCGCACCTTCGGCCTCGAACCCGGTGTAGGTCGTCTTGCCGGCATTGACGACCTGCGTGCCGAAGCTGCCGCCGCCGGTAATCGGGATTGGCACGGTGACCTGCTGGTCCTTGTAGATATTGTGGAACGCGGCCAGGTTGAGACGTGCACGGCCGAAATCGAATTTGGCGCCCAGTTCGAAGGCATCGATCTTTTCCTCGTTGAACGGGATCAGGGCGATTGCCTCGTTGACGCCTGGTGTGGCCGGATTGTCCTGTTGCGTCGATTGCCGCGCATTGAACCCGCCCGAGCGATAGCCGCGCGCCGCCTTTGCATAGACATTGATGCGGTTGGTCGGCTGATAGTCGATCGTGATGTGGCCGGTCGGCTGCGAGAACTTCGCGGAACGGGTGTTGAGATCGAGGTCCACCGCGCTGGTATAAGGCGTGGCGCCGTTCTGGAAGCGTTCGAACTCCTTCTTATCCCACGAATAGCGAAGGCCGAGCGTGATGCCGAGCGGTGCATCCGCGCCGCCGGGACGCAGGGTGCCCTGGCCGTAGATCGCGTAGGATTCGCCTCTCGCGAAATAGCCGAGCGTCGATTGTTGCGGGATGATGCGGTACGGCGCGGGGTTCGCGGCACGGAACTTCGGCCCGAGGATCGGCGCCAG
>JAGREJ010000185.1 GCA_020446595.1 Novosphingobium sp.
CCGGATCGAAAAGCTGCTGGTGGTCGACGATGCGTTCCACTGTATCGGCCTCATCACGGTCAAGGACATCGAGAAGGCGGTGACCTTCCCCGACGCCACCAAGGACGAAGCGGGGCGTCTGCGTGTCGCGGCGGCGACAACGGTGGGCGACAAGGGCTTTGCGCGCACCGAGGCGCTGCTCGATGTCGAGTGCGATGTCATCGTTATCGACACCGCGCACGGCCACAATCGCGATGTCGCGCGCGCGGTCGAGCGGGTCAAGGCGTTCTCCAATTCGGCGCAGGTCATTGCGGGCAACGTCGCCACTGCCGAAGCGGCCAAGGCGCTGGTCGATGCGGGTGTGGACGCTATCAAGGTCGGGATCGGGCCGGGTTCGATCTGTACCACGCGGATCGTCGCGGGCGTCGGTGTGCCGCAGCTTACCGCCGTGATGGATGCAGCCGGGGAAGCCGACAAGGCGGGCATTCCGGTGATTGCCGATGGCGGCCTGCGCACGTCGGGCGATGCGGCCAAGGCGCTGGCCGCGGGCGCTTCGGCCATCATGATCGGATCGATGCTGGCGGGCACGGAGGAAGCTCCGGGCGAGACGTTCCTCTATCAGGGGCGCGCGTACAAGAGCTACCGGGGCATGGGCTCCTTGGGGGCGATGGGCTCGGGTTCGGCCGACCGCTATTTTCAGGGTGATATCAAGGACCAGATGAAGCTGGTGCCCGAAGGAATCGAGGGGCAGGTCGCTTTCAAGGGACCGGCCAAGGATGTGATTCACCAGCTCGTCGGCGGCATCAAAGCGGCGATGGGCTATACGGGCTCGGCGACCATTGAGCATCTGCGCACCAAGGCCAATTTCATCCGCATCACCAATGCGGGATTGCGCGAGAGCCATGTCCACGATGTTGCGATCACGCGGGAAGCGCCGAACTATCCGACGCGTGGGTGAACCGAGAGGCAATTCCCCGTTCGTGTCGAGCCCTTCGGCTCGCTGCTTGCAGCAGCCGCTCAGGATAAACTACGTCGAGACACGCTCGCACCACGCCTCTCGACTCCGCTCGAGGCGAACGGATCAAGGATTGGTGATATGACCCCCGCAGCGCGGGTCCAGGCGGCCATCGAAATACTGGATCTCGTGATCGACGCGGCGCGACATCAGGGCGCACCTGCCGACCGGATTGTTTCGGACTGGTTCAGGACTCGCCGCTTCGCCGGATCGAAAGACCGGCGTGCGGTGCGCGAACTGGTCTATCGCGCGATCCGGGCCTGCGGCGATGTGCCCGAAAGCGGCCGCGCAGCAATCCTGCGGCTGGCGCAGGACGATCCGGCGCTGCTGCCGCTGTTCGATGGTTCACCGTATGCCCCGGAGCCGATCGCGCCGGGTGAGCCGGTCGCTTCGGGAGGCGTGGCTCCGGAGTGGCTGGAAGCGCGGCTGGTGCAGAGTGGAATTGCGGGTGAAGAGGCAAGCGCCTTGCTTGACCGCGCGCCGCTCGACGTGCGGATCAATGCGCTCAAGGCTGGCGCGGCATCGTTGCCCGAAGGCGGCGAGAAAGTCGGTGCCGCAGGCGCGCTGCGCTATCCCTTTGGCACCCGGATAGAGGATAGTGAGGCCTACAAGGCAGGCACGATCGAGGTGCAGGATCTCGGCTCGCAACGCGCTTGTCAGGCGCTGGGGGCATGCCAGGGCGATACGTTGATCGACCTGTGCGCCGGAGCAGGGGGCAAGTCGCTGGCGCTTGCAGCTCTGGTTGGCGAGCATGGCAAGGTGATCGCCTGCGACACCGATCGTTCGCGGCTCTCCCGGCTCGGGCCGCGCGCTGTCAGGGCCGGAGCCGATGGCATTATCGAGACACGACTGCTCGATCCCGGCCGTGAGGTAGAGGCGCTTGCCGATTGGCAGGACAAGGCCGACGCCGTGCTGGTCGATGCGCCTTGTTCGGGCACGGGAACCTGGCGGCGCAATCCCGAAGCACGCTGGCGGCTTTCGGAGAAATGGCTTCGACAAGTCACGCTGCTGCAGAGCCGACTGCTTGACGTGGCGGCAGGTCTGGTAAAACCGGGCGGCGCACTCGTCTATGTCGTCTGTTCGTTGCTCGACGAGGAAGGCGCGGATCAGGCGGGCGCGTTTCTTGCGCGCCATGATGGCTGGAACGCGGATGCGCTGTCGCTCGGTGCAGGAACGCCGCGCGAACAAGGTTTGCGGCTATCCCCGTTCCGCGACGGGACAGACGGATTTTTCATCGCACGGCTGGTCAGGTTATGTTAGGCTTTCGTCAAATGACCCGGCTAGCACACCAGGCCAAGGACTATCTGATGCGCTTTACCCCCGCTGCACTTGCCCTCTCGCTCCTCGCAGGCGTGACTTCGAGCATAGCATGGTCGGACGTGGGCGAGGAGCTGGGACCGCGCGCGGCGCAGCTTGTGGCTGCGGGCGATGCCCTGCTGGTGAAGGGCGATGTCAACGGCGCGATCGATGCCTATGAAGCGGCGCTGGTCAGCCAGCCTGGCAGTCCGTCCGTTCTGGTGAGTCTGGCCGAAGCGACCCGCAAGCAGGGCATGCAGGGCAAGGCGCTGCACTATTATCGCTCCGCGCTGGTCAGCGATCCGCGCAATGTCGCGGCTATTTCCGGCGAAGGCGCGGCGCTTGCCGAAAAGGGTGCGCTGGCCAAGGCCAAGCGCAATCTGGCCCAGCTCGAAAGCCTGTGCGGCACCGATTGCGATGCGACTCGCAAGCTGGCCGCGCTGCTCGATGGCCAGCCTACGCGCCTCGTGGTTCAGGCCGAGACGATCAAGCCGCAGCCGGTCATCACCGAAAACTGATCTGATCGTTCTGATCCTGTCGAAGGATCAGATCAGGCTGCGGAATTCGTCCAGAACCGCCTGATAGACGGTCTGCTTGAAGGGCACGATCAGGTCCGGCAGCGAGCCGGGATCGACCCATTGCCATTCGTGAAACTCCGGCGGATCGTGGGCATCGAGGCGAATGTCCGCGTCCTCGCCGGTAAACCGGCCCAGGAACCAGTGCTGGCGCTGGCCGCGATACCGGCCCTTCCACAGCTTGCCGAGCAGTTCGTCGGGAAGGTCGTAATAGAGCTCCTTGCGGGTCTGTGCGACCAGTTCGACCCTGTGGGACTCGACGCCGGTTTCCTCCCACAGTTCGCGCAGAGCCGCTGCACTTACCTCTTCCCCATCATCGATTCCGCCTTGTGGCATTTGCCAGTAGACGCGCCCGTCCGGCTGGCCGCGCATGTCGATGCGCCTGCCGACAAAGGCCAGACCCTGGGCATTGACGAGCATGACGCCAACGCAGGGGCGATAAGGAAGATGTGCAAAATCGTTCATTCTTTGGCTCATTCAGGGTGCTATGTCTTGCTAGCAAGCATCGCTTACGCGAAGGATCAGGGGCTTGAAAGCGCTGTGCAATCGTTTGATGAAGGGTTGACTAGCACCGATCATGGGCCTCTTGCGGATCGTTAGAGTTTCAACCGGGAGAGTTTTTCTGAATTGCCTGCCGGAACGGTTGTTCTAGGGCGATCAGAATGTCGATAGCCTAAATGCCATAGAGGACAATAATGGCAACAGTATCTGCTGAGCGGGAATCCGCCATATCACATACGGGTGATGCTTCACCCGAAGCGGTCGTCGTGCGGTTCGCCGGTGACTCGGGCGATGGCATGCAGCTTACCGGCGGGCAGTTCACGCTGTCCACCGCGCTGGCTGGCAATGACCTTGCTACCTTCCCGGATTTTCCTGCCGAGATCCGCGCGCCTCAGGGCACGCTGTTCGGCGTTTCCGCGTTCCAGATCAATTTCGGATCGCAGGAAATCACCACGGCTGGCGACGCGCCGGACGTGCTGGTGGCGATGAACCCGGCGGCGCTCAAGACGAACCTGTCGGCGCTCAAGCCCGGTGGTCTCATCATCGCCGACACCGGCGAGTTCTCGAAGCGCAACCTCGACAAGGCGAAATACGACGCCAATCCGATCGAGGATGGCAGCCTCGCCAAGTGGGACGTGCTGGCCTTCGATATCAGCGCGCTGACGATCGAGGCGGTCAAGCCCTTCGGCCTTGGCAACAAGGAAGCCCTGCGCTGCAAGAACATGTGGACG
>JAGREJ010000186.1:0-1330 GCA_020446595.1 Novosphingobium sp.
TTTCATTTCCTCACGCTTGCGCTGGGCGTGGAAGTGCCGCTGGAATGGTGCTTCGTGTTCGGAGCCCTCATCAGCCCGACCGATCCGGTCGCGGTGATGGGCGTGATGAAGCGGGCAACCATGCCCGAAACGCTGCAAGCCACGGTCGCGGGCGAGAGCCTGTTCAACGATGGCGTCGGCGTGGTCGTGTTCTCGATCCTGCTGGCCATTGCCATGGGAACCGAACCCTTCAGTCTGTCGGGCGCTGCATTGGATTTCATTCACGAGGCCGGCGGCGGCGCGCTGCTCGGGCTGCTGGCCGGGTGGATTGCCTATCGCATGATGCGCTCGATCGACGAATACACCATTGAGGTGCTCATCAGCCTTGCCGTGGTGATGGGCGGATACAGCCTCGCGATGTCGTTACATGTCAGCGGTCCGGTCGCCATGGCGGTCGCGGGCCTCATCATCGGCAATCAGGGCGTCGCCTTCGCCATGAGCGACGTGACGCAGGACTATCTCATCAAGTTCTGGGCGCTGGTCGACGAGGTGCTCAATGCGGTTCTGTTCCTGCTGATCGGCCTCGAGGTGATCATCCTGGCGATTGAGGCGCGTTATGTCCTGGCAGGTCTCGGCGCGATCCTGATCGCGCTGGCGGCGCGGATCATCGCGGTCGGCCTGCCGCTCAGGGCCATGCGCGGCATGATCGACATGGGGCCGCTGGCACTGCCAACGCTGGTCTGGGGCGGGCTTCGCGGCGGGATTTCCGTAGCCCTTGCGCTGTCCCTTCCCGAAAGCGAAATCCGCTCCGAATTGCTGGTCGCGACCTATGCCGTCGTGCTGTTCGCCGTGATCGTGCAGGGCGGAACGATCGGTAATCTGATCGAGCGGATCAAGGCGCGGCAGATACCCGAAAAGGGAGCGAGCGAGACATGAACACCGTTCCCGGCGCTGAAGGGCAGATTGCAACGCCGCACCCGAAAACCGCATCGCCGCCTGGCGACAAGCCGCCAATAATCCCCAGGGACGTCAAATTCCGCAGATTGCGCGTCTGGCTGCGCTTCGCGCGAATGAAACTGGCCAAGGCCATTCTCCTGCCGCACCTTGGCTCGGTCCAGGCGCACGATCTGCGTCATCAGGTCGACCGCGAAGGCGAACTGACCAGCGGCTACATGCTGATGTGCGCGCTCTCGGCCGGCATCGCTACGCTCGGCCTGCTGCAATCGTCCACCGCCGTGGTGATCGGCGCGATGCTGATCTCGCCGCTGATGAACCCCATCGCCGCGCTCGGCTTCGGCTTCGCCTCGATTGACGGGAACCGGATCAAGCAGGCCGCCCGCGTCGTCTCGAT
>JAGREJ010000186.1:1393-4127 GCA_020446595.1 Novosphingobium sp.
GAAATTCTGGCACGAACCGAACCGACGCTGCTCGATCTCGCGGTCGCTCTGTTTTCCGGAATCGCCGGGGGTTATGCGACGGTGATTGGCAAGGGCGGCACGGCGATCGGCGTGGCCATCGCAACGGCGCTGATGCCCCCGCTCGCGGTTGTCGGCTACGGCATGGGCGTTCTGCAGGTGCAATTTGCACTGGGCGCCCTGCTGCTGTTCCTCACCAACCTTGCGGCGATCACGCTCAGCTTCGCGGTGATTGCGCGAATGAGCGGCGCCGCCAAGCCGCTGTACAAGGTCGAATGGAAGCCCCGTTTCGTAGCGATTATCTTCGTCGCGTTTCTGGTGCTCGCGGTACCGCTGACGATGACGCTATCGCGGCTCTCGAAGGAAGCGACCATGCGGATCGCCGCGCGCTCGGCGATCACCGAGGCTTGCGGCGGCAAGGATGCCGACATCGCCCAACTCGAAGTAAGCTGGCCCCTGTTCGACAAGCCTTCGGTTCAGGCACTGGTCGTCGCCCCCACTTATTCCTCCAATGCCGAGATGCAGTCGCGAAAGCGCATTTCGGCATTCATGGGCACCCCGGTGGACGTGAATCTCCAGCAACTGCAGGCCGCCGATTTCCAGTCACAGACCCGAGCGATGATCGACGCCGCCATGCAGCGGACCGCAGCAGGCATCGCCGCCGACGTCCCTCCCTATGACCGGATTCGCGCCAGTATCGGGCTACCGACCCATGGAATCTGGGCCAATCGCGCCGAACGGAGAGTCTATGTCGAGCCGATAGCCGCGCCCGGTTGGACACTCACCGACTACGCGGAAGTCGAAAAGTCGGCCAATTCGCAGCAAAAGGACTGGAACGTGCGCATCCTTCCTCCAGCGAGCGAAGAACTTCGCGTGCTGATCCGGCAGGGCGACAGGACGCCTGAGGATGCAATTTCTCCGGCGACAGCGGCCTGGGCGCTCAAAAGGTGGGGCATGGGAGCAGTCACGATTGCCGCGCCGAAAGTCGAAGAGACGGACGCCATGATCGAGCAGTTCCGGACGGCCGGGGTCGCGTCCGCGCTGGATAGCGAGGATGCGCCGGTTCCCCCCGAAGGCCGAGCGGTCGTCGCTGTCGTGAAGGTCTATGCCAAGAGCCCGACCCGGCGCGCGCAGGAAGCGGACGAGGCGAAGAAGGCCGACGAGGCGAGGAAGTCTGAGGAAACCGCCACCAACCGTTAGCCGCCGCCCGATCCTCCCGGCTACCTGCGCCCGGTAGCCAGCCGCGCAGGCTTGCGCCGATCCCATTCCTTCAGCTTGACGGGTTGTGGCGAAGGCTTGGCTCCGATCTCTCTCGTTCGTGGCGCCCTGCCCGGCCCGGCGAGATCGAAGGCGCTCCTGTAGCATTCGAACCGCTCGCTCACTTCATTCGGATCGAGGCCGAATGCCTCAAGGCTGTAGCGATGGGCACGCCGTTTCAGGCTGCGATCCGACCTGGCCATATAGGCCGACATTGCCGGCAGGGAAGGCGCGATGTCCATATCGAGAAAACGATAGATGTCGCGCATCACGCGCTGCCAGTCGCGCTCCATGTCATCGTAATGCACATCGATGCGGCGGTGCGCGGGAATGGTCTTGCGCGCCTCGCGCATCCGGGCGATCTGCAACTCGGTCTTGCGCAACCATTCGCGGCCCACCTCGGCAGGATCGACGCTGTCGGAATGGATTATCATTTGGTTCCAGACCAGCGAGCACGAACTGCCGACGACCGAGCGCGGCTCGCGATGCGTGAACACGATGCGGGCGTCCGGAAAGACTTCGAGCAGCGCGGGCAGGTCCAGCATGTGCTGCGGCGTCTTGAGCACCCACGGGCGGGTATCGTCCTCGCCGCGCGCCCAGCCGATCAGCCGCAACAGCATGGCCATGGTGCGATAGGCCGGGGTGGCGTCCTGCGCTTCGGCCCAGCGACCGTAGCTTGGCACATGCCATTGCGCCTCATGCTTCATGCCCCAGAGCGAACGCACCAGCAGACCCAGTTCCTCCTCCGGCTCGAACGGTCCCGAAGGGTGGATAACCGCCGTGCTTGGATTGAACGCATGGACGGCGCCCATCGCAAGCCGCGCGACGATCCAGCGCCGGTCCGCGCTGCCCGGCTCGAACCGGGGCGAGGGAACCGGATTGATCGTCTCGAACGAGCGCATGTAGGCAAACCGCGCATCCGCCGCGAGCAGCCGGTGCAGCCGCGTGGTTCCCGACCGCATCGGGCCGACAACGATCACCGGTCGCGCCAGCGAACGCCGCGCGATTTCCGGATGTTTATCGAGGATAGCCTGCATGAAAAGGCGGTCCTTGAGCACTTTGTGCAGCTGCCCCTCGGCGGCGAACAGGCCGAGCGGGTTGAGCCTCGCCTCCTCGCGCAAGGCCGTGACCAGCCGGTCAAGCGGCTTGCGGAACCAGGGATCGCCGAAGTCGTGCAGCCCGGTCTTGGCGCTCAACCGGTCGAGCATTGAAGCAGCGTCGAGTTCCGAAACGGGAATGGCCCGCACACCCCAAGCCGTGCGCAAGGATGCATTGGCCGCATCGACAAGGCGCGATCGTCTCGAGAGCTGTGCGGTCGCGATCATTCGCCTTCCGAAAGTGTCAAACCCTTCCGATTGTTCACGATCCTCGCCCCGGCGACAAGCCCCTGCCTGAATCAGATGCGATAGAACAGCACGAGCAGAACCGAGAGCGCAACGACCATGATCGCCACCAGCGG
>JAGREJ010000187.1 GCA_020446595.1 Novosphingobium sp.
CGCGTGCGCCAGATCGAGGTGCGGGCCTTCGAAAAGCTGCAGAAGGCCATGACCCGCATCGCCGGGGAGCGCAGGCTGCTTCCGGCCTGACGACAAGGCGGCACATTCGTGTCGCCTTTTGTCGCAGATCATTGAGACAGATTGATCCTTTCCCCATTTCGGTGGGGAAAGGATTTCTTATGTGTGACAACCAGAATTCCGGCGGCAGACGTCGCCGCAGACGCCGGGCCGGTTGGGTAGCAGCTCCCGCTCTCGCAGCCGCCGCAATCGCCGTGCCCGCCCAGGCGACCGAGCTTGACCGCAAGGCGCTGGCCGATGCCCTCGACGATGAATATCGCGCCGAGGCAAGCTATCAGGCGGTGATCGACAAGTTCGGTCCAGTCCGGCCCTTCATCAACATCATCGAGGCCGAGAAACGTCATTCATCCATGGTGCGCGGCCAGTATGCCCGCTTGGGTATGAGCGCGCCGGAAAACCCCTATCTGGGCAAACTCAAGCCACCTGCCAGCCTGCTGGAAGCCTGCGAGCAGGGCGTCGAAGCCGAAATCGAGAATATCGCGCTCTACGACCGCCTCTTGCCGAAGATCACCGATCCCGCGGTCCGGCAGGTCTTGTCGCGGCTTCAGGCGGCATCGCGCGACAACCACCTGCCCGCCTTCAAGCGATGCGTCGCACGCGGCGGTACGCCGGGTCGCGGACCGGGTGGGGGAGGCGCTGGCTGGCAGTAGGCCGTCTGCCACAATCTCCGGTGCGATTGCCAAATGCGGCGCGAAGTCGCTAACGCTTGCCCATGGCCTTCGACTACACACCGAGGCGGACAAAGACGGGGTTCTGGGCGCGCGTGTTGCGGTTTCTCACAAGAGTGGTGGTGTGGTTCCTCGCGATCAGCATTGGCATGACGCTGGTCTATCGCTTCGTGCCGGTACCGATCACGATCACCATGATCGCGGACGAGAATGGTTTCACCAAGGACTGGACGCCGCTGTCGCGGATCGACCGCAACATGGTTTCCGCCGCCATCGCCGCGGAGGATGGCAAGTTCTGCTCGCATAACGGTTTCGACACCGAAGCCATCGAGAAGGCTGTCGAACGCAATGCAAGTGGCAAACGGTTGCGCGGCGGCTCCACGATCAGCCAGCAAACCGCCAAGAACGTGTTCCTCTGGCAGGGGACAGGCTGGACGCGGTACGCCCGCAAGGGGCTGGAGGTGTGGTTCACTTTCCTGATCGAGACGCTGTGGGACAAGCGGCGGATCATGGAGGTCTATCTCAACGTCGCCGAGACGGGCATCGGCACCTACGGAGTCGAGGCGGGCGCGCAACGCTATTTCGGCAAGTCGGCCGCCAGCCTCAGCCGTAACGAGGCCGCACGCATGGCCGCTGCCCTGCCCAGCCCCAAGAAGCGCGGTGTCATCAATCCGCGCGGCTTCACCCGCCGCTATGGCAATACCATCGCCGCCCGGATCGGATCGGTGCGCCGCGACGGCCTCGACGCGTGCATTTACGAGTGAGCGTGACTACCAACTCGCAATGACAAACCAGTCGCCCTCATTCCAACTACCGTCAATATTACGGTTATCTATTCGAAGCTCTATTTTCCGATCATTGAAATTCATAAAAATCGGAACCTTCAAAACATTACCGGTTGGGTCATAAATATCAACAGCACCTGAGTTTCTGTCAATATTGTAGGTTCCTATAACTGCGCCTGCGAATACACCTTCGGTCGAAGAATTTTCAATATTGTCTGCCACGTGCACCACACCAATAACTGTGAATCCGTAACCCGCAAATTGGTAAGGAACGTCTATCGACATACTTTCCTCCAGTTCTCTGAGAGATATCAGAAGTAAAACTCATTTTTCAGAAAAATCCGAGAAAGCAAGATAGAAAATTCATCACCTTCAGGGCATTAATGCTGTTGCCTACGCCGATCGCGCAGTTCTGTATCCGCACCAAGATCGCCGCATTACAATCCCGCGCGGCTTCACCCGCCGCTATGGCAATACCATCGCCGCCCGGATCGGATCGGCGCGCCGCGACGGCCTCGACGCCTGCATCTACCAGTAGCCAGCACCACAAACAGAGAAGGGGGCACTAGGCCCCCTTCCCCCTTTATCCGATTCTGAGTCCGATCAGAACTCGAAGCGCACGCCAACCTTGATCTGGTAGAGCGACTGGCGGCCCTGGTTCTGCACCGAGATCGTCGGCTCCGAGAAGCTGGAATAGCGATACTGCGTGCAGGTCTGGGTCGAGCTGGTATTGGCCACGCCCGAGCCCGGCGCAGTGCCCGTCGCAACCGGCGCCGAGAGGCACTGAACGTTCACGAGCGGCGCGAAATAGGCGAAGTTGACCTGCCGCTGCACACCCCAGTCGCTGTTGAGCATGTTGAGGAAGTTCTCGATGTCGGCGAACACCTTGATACGGCTCGCACCGACAAAGGTCGGGATTTCCTGTTCGAGATGCAGATCGACCTTCCACACGCTCGGCGATGTGCCGAGATTCTTCGGCGCGATTGCCCCACGATGGCCGTTGAGCTTCGTGCCGCCAATGTAGGCATCGAGCGCATCGCGTGTGGCCGCGCTGTCGTAGCTGACCAGCGGATCGTCGATCCCGGTCGGCACATAGAGCAGGTAACGCGTGTTCGATCCGTTGGTGCCGAACACCACCGAGCGACCACTCGAAGTATCGCGCATGGTATAGCTGTAGGGGCGACCGGTGCGGTATTCGCCGAACACCGAGAAGCGGGTCTTGTAGTCGCCGAAGAAGGCGTGGTCATAATCGAGGTTGAATTTGACCGAATTCCTGACCTCGTAGATCGAGCGACCATAGGCTGCGAAGTTCGGATCGGCCATCGCGGCGTTGCCGTAGAGCGAACCGGCGGTCGCAGAGGTGATCGGGTTCACATCCTTGACGTTCTGGTAGGTGTAGCTCGCACCGAGCCCCAGACCGAAATCGAACCGCTTGTCGAAGCGAGCGACGGCAATGACCGAACGGCCCTTGCCCGTCGAGGTCAACACGAGATCCTGGTTGGTCTGGTTGGTGTCCCCCGGCAGGATGCCCTGCGTGGTGCGGGCATAGCGCGGGCGACCGTCGGGCAAGGTGCCGACAACGACCGAGCGGGTATCGACATAGGTATTGGCCTTGTCGGTCCAGCCATAGAGCACGTCGGCTCCGAATAGCCAGCCCTGGCCCAGTTCGTAGCTTGCCGAAAGGGTTGCGCGCCACTGTGCCGGAAGCTCGTAGCCCGGCGCCACTGCGTTGACCGGCGCTGCGGCCAGCGAACCGACATTGGTGGCCAGGAAGTTCTCCACCGCCGGTGCGAAGGTCGTGCCGTTAATCGCGGTGAGCGCCGCGTTGCAGAAGGTGGCGTCACCGCTGTTGCATCCGCTCGCGTTGCGCTGGATGTCGATCGCGTTGGTGAGCTGGCCGGTGTTCGAATAGCTGTTGGAGAGGAACACGTCGGGCGCGCCGCCCGCGAACTTGCCAACGCCGCCGCGAACGATCAGCCGGTCAACCGCGTCCCATTCAAAGCCCACGCGAGGCTGGAACACGCCCTTGCCATTGAAGGTGTAGTTGTTCGGGAAGCCGTTGCGCGCAAGGAAATTGAGGTTGGCCGGCACCTTCGAATTGCTGCCCTGCAGGTCGTAACGGACGCCATAGGTGAGGAGCAGGTTGTCGTTGACCCGCCAGTCGTCCTGCAGGCCGAAGCTGTACTGCTGGGTTTCGAAGCGCGCCGCCGCATCGTTGGCGTCGAGGCTCGGCACGGCCGAAGCGAAGCGCACGCGGCTGGCGATCCCGGCCTCGAAATCGGCGATCGAGTCGAAGTAGACATCGCCGATCGCGCGCTGGAGGAACAGGTTGAAGGTCTTGGTCCGCCCGAAAGCGATCAGGCCCTTGAAGCTGTGCGCGCCGGCATCGAGCCGTGGCGTCAGTTCGATATTGAGGTTGCTGGTGTTGAGCTTGTTGGCCTGACGGCTCACGTCCGGGCCGAGGAACAGGGTCGGGCTGGAGCTTGTGGTGTTGCCGCAGGTGGTGAAGCTATTGCCGCCGCTGCCATCGGTGATCGAAATGGGATCGGTACAGACGCCGAACTGCATGAAATTGCCGCCGAACGAATTCTGCCCGCGATTGTAGTCGCGATAGGAGACGCGCAGGTCGGTCGAAAACACATCCGACCAGTCTGACAGCCACTGGAACGTGCCGGTGTTGATCTCCTCGGTCAGCTCGTAGCCGTTGCCCTTGAAGCCGAGCGTCGGGCCGGTCGTCGAGGTGTTCATGTTCTGCGAGAACTGGTTTGAACCGACATTGCGGATATAGGTCAGCGAGACGCGGTTGTCGTCGTCGAGGTTGGCGTCGAGCTTGGCGGTGATCTTCTCGTCATCCTCGCTCGTGCCGCTGAAAATGCCTTGCGTATCATATCCGTATTTCGACTGGGCGATCGCGGAAATCTGGTCGGCCAGAGCACTCGTCACGCGCGGGATCGGCGAAGCGAAGCCCGC
>JAGREJ010000188.1 GCA_020446595.1 Novosphingobium sp.
CTGACAGGCGCGCACGAATGCTTCGCGGCTGGTTGCATCGGCAACGTCGAGTCCGATCGGCGTCGCCTTGCCGCCGAAGCTGCGGATCGCATCGGCAACGTCGTGGATCGTTCCCGAAAAGCCCTCGCTGGGCTTTTCGACGCTGCGCGCGGCCAGCACTACATGCGCGCCCGCCGAGGCGAGACGCGTGGCGATCGCCCTGCCGATGCCGCGGCTGGCTCCGGTAACGACCGCGACCTTGCCCGCGAGTTCCTGCGTCGAGTCCATCAGGCGTCCGCGCGGCGCAGCAGCTTGCCCGGCAGCGCGCCGGTGTGCTCGCCATTTTCGATGAACACTTCTCCCGCGACCATGGTCGTCTTGATGCCCTGCGACTTTTGCGACAGGCGGCGCGCGCCTTTGGGCAGGTCGTGGACGATTTCGGGCATCATCGGCCCGAAAGTGTCGGGATCGAACACGTTGATGTCGGCCATGTTGCCCGCCTTGAGCACGCCGCGGTCGGCAAAACCCCATGCCTGCGCCGGTCGGCTGGTAATCATCTGAATGCATTCCTCCAGCGGGATCAGGCCCTTCTCGCGCCAGTAGTAGGCGATCAGGTGGCTCTGGATCGAGGAGTCGGCGATCTGGCTGACATGCGCGCCCGAATCCGAGAAGGTCATGGCGGTGAGCGGGTGGCGGATCATCTCGACCGTCTCTTCTTCGGTCGAATGGGTGATGGGCTGCATGAACATTGCGTCCATGCCGCTTTCGATCGCCATGTCGATGACGATCTCGCCGGGATGCTTGCCCGTCTGGGTGGAAAGCTCGGCAAGGCTGCGCCAAGGCGGCATGACGTGATCGTAGACGAAGAATTTCTCCCAGTCGGGGCGAGGCGCTTCGGCGCCTGCAGTGCTGGTGTAATTGCCTTCCTTGATCGCATTGACCAGCATCTCGCGCGTTGTCGCATCCTTGAGCCCCGCAAGCTGCGCCTCAAGCGGCCTTTCGCGGAACTCCTTCCACGCGGGCAGCCGGTCGAAGGCAAGCGAGGACCGGAACGAGGTGAGCGTTGTGATGCCGCGGCTGTGGGTCTGCCCGAACATCCGGCCTCCGGCCTTTTGGACCTTTTCCATGTAATCGAGCTGTCGGCGATACTGCCCGCCCAGCACGCCGAAAGTCACCAGCACGCCTGTCTCGACGGCGAGGTCGCTGAGCCAGGTGTAGAACTCGTCAAACTCGGGCGTTCCGACCGGAAGCGTCTCCTGCGCCATTTCGAAGGCGGTGCCCTTGCGGCCCTTCATCTGGCGCACCAGCTCTGAAACCTCGTCGCGCGTGGCGAGCCGCGACGCGACGAACCGGTCATCGGCGGTGAGGTGCGCGGTGGCCCGCGAAGTCGAAAAACCGATGGCGCCAGCATCGAGTGCGCGGTTCAGCTCGCCCTTCATCTTGGCGAGATCGTCGTCATTTGCCTCGTCGGTGAAAGCGCGTTCGCCCATCGCCCAGGTGCGCAGCGCCGAGTGGCCGATGTAGGCCGAATAGTTGATGCCCTTGGGCAGGCTGTCGACGACATCGAGATATTCGCTGAAGCTCTGCCACTTCCACTCCATGCCCGCTGCCATGGCGTCGGGTGAGATGTCCTCGGCGCGCTCGAGATTGCGCACGACGAAGGCTTCCTCGCCTTTCCGAACCGGCGCGACCGAGAAGCCGCAATTGCCCATCACCACCGTGGTGATGCCGTGCCAGCAGGAGTTACGGCCGATTGGATCCCAGTTGATCTGCGCGTCCATGTGGGTGTGGCCATCGACGAAGCCGGGGCAAACCACATGACCCTCGGCGTCGATCTCGCGAGCGCCCTTGCTGTCTATCTTTCCGATCTCGACAATGCGACCGTCAGCGATTGCGACATCGGCCTGCGTGCCCTTNNGCACCCGTCCCGTCGATGACCGTGCCGCCCCTGATGACGGTATCAATGCTGCTCATGGCGAATTCCTCTCGTGCGGTTCTTCCCGCCTCATGGGGCGGAGTCCCTATGACACGATTGTTTCCCCTTTTGCCCGCCTTGGCAAGGGGGACACTTACAGCTCAGGCGCAGACGATTGCGGTGGCGGCATTCGCAATCTCGCTGCCGATCGCGTCGCGGTACGGTGGCGAGAGTCTCGCGACCGGCGCGGAAAGCACGAGTACGGCCGCGAGCGCGCCATGGTCGTTGAAAATCGGGGCGGCAATGCTCACCGTGCCACCGCCGCGCTCGCTTTCGAGTATGGCGTATCCCTCGGCGCGCACGTCTTCGATTTGCTGCTGGATTTGCAGACCGGGTTCCTCACGGAGCAGCGCGATCTGCTCGGTACGGGAAAGCCAGGGAAGTGCTGCAAGCGAGCTGGCGCTGACGGGGCCTGGTACCTCGAGCCCAATCGTTGGCACGGCACGCAGGAGGGCCTTGCTCTCGGCGACATCGAGGACGATGATCCTGTCGTTGTCGAGGGCAACCAGCGAGATCGTCTCGCCGGTCCGGTCGCGCAATTCTTCCATGACCGGGCGAGCCAGCGAGCGCAGGTCGGCTTGTGGGCAGGCGAGATCCGCAAGGAGCCGCAGCCGCATCGTTGCCCGCCATTTGGTGGCCGTGTCACGCTCGGGCCTGATCCAGCCTTGTTGTGCAAGCGTGACCAGCATGCGCTGCACCATGCTCTTGTCCTCGCCGAGATGGCGAGCGAGCGCGCTGACACCGATCGGTTGAAGCCGCGCTACGGCATCCAGCACGCTCAACGCCTTTGCGGCGGTTCCGCTTGCCTTGACAGCCAATGGGCACGCTCCTAGTGTGTCATTAATTAAATTATCGTATCAAATAATAACACAATTTGACTGAGCGTAAAGACATTTCGATTGGAGAGACGGCAATGAAGAAGGCCAGCGCCTCGAAACGCAATCGGCCGGTCAATGCGGTGCTTGACGATCCCGCGGACCGCTTCGGCCTGCCCATGCCGTTCGGCTGGTTCGCAGTGGCGCGCAGCGAAGAGCTGGTGACAGGCGAGGTTCTTCCCATCGTGCTCGCGGGTGAGGAATTCGTGCTGTGGCGCGGCGAGGATGGCGTGGCGCGCGGAATCGATGCGATCTGCCGCCATCTCGGCACCCATTTCGGGCACGGCGGAAAGGTTATCGGCAACGACCTGCGCTGCCCGTTCCATCACTGGACGTGGAAAGGCGATGGTGGGGTTGCGGGCATTCCCTATCAGGAGAAAGTGCCGCTCAAGCTCTCGAAAGCCTGCGATCTCGCCTTGCCGATTCACGAGGATCTCGGAATTGTCTTTGCCTGGTGGCATCCCAAGCGGGAAAAGCCGTTGTTCGCGATGAGCAGGGTCGAGGAAGTGGCCGATCAGGGATGGATCGCGGCGGACTATCGCGAGTGGATCTTCGACGTCCATGTGCAGGAGATCACCGAGAACGGCGCGGACGTGGCCCACTTTCCGGCGCTGCACAACTTTCCCTCTCCGCCGGTGCCCGAATTCAAGGTCGACGGCTATTTCCGTTACTCGTCAGCCTCCAGCAAGATGCCGACCGCGCGCGGGATGGTCGAAGGCAAGATCGATGTGCGGGCGATCGGACCAGGCATATCCTTCACGCGGTTCTGGGGCATCACCGACATGCTGATGCTGCAGATGCAGACCCCGCTGGATGGATCGCGCACCTGGCTGCGTCACATCTATTTCCACCCCGCCGATCTTGAGAGCTCCAAGGTCAACGTGACGCGCAAGCTGATCCGCAACACCGCGATGCAGCTTGAGGAGGACGCGAAGGTCTGGCCGCACAAGCGCCATCTCGAAAAGCCCTTGCTGGTCAAGAATGACGGTCCGATCCTCGAATACCGCCGCTTCTACTCGCGCTTCTATGCAGGTGGGGAATGAACCGCTAACGCCGGTTCGAATCCGAACACACAGGAGAGAGTGACCATGGCATTTCCCAAGGACGTCCGCGTCATCGACTGCATGATGAACATCCCCACCGACGAGCACAACGTCGCCGGGTACGAGTCGATGAACACGATGCAGCGCGATGCACCGGGAAAGAGCACGACCATGCCGGCGGGCTACATGTTCAAGAACGTGCCGAGTGTCGGCTCCGATCCGGCGAAATTCGTCGAGAACATGGTCGCCGAGATGGACAAGTACAACATCGCCAAGGCCATGCTGCCGATCGACAACGCGCTTCAGTATCCTGAATCGCTCGATCGTTACAGGGACCGCTTCTTCTGCTCGGTCACGATCAATCCGATCCTCGGCATGGAGGAAATCCGCCGCATCCGCCGCATGAAGAAAGAGTGGGACATCAAGGCGCTGACCTATTTCCCGGCTGCCTCGGTGCCGCAGGTCGCGCTCAACGAGCGCGAGCTCTACCCCTTCTATGCCGAATGCATCGATCTCGACATTCCCTTCGTCGGCAATGTCGGCGTGCCGGGGCCGCGGTTTCCGCTGCGCACCCAGAAGGTCGAGCATCTTGACGAGGTCTGCTGGTTCTTCCCCGAGTTGCGCTTCGTCATGCGCCACGGGGCCGAACCGTGGGAGGATCTGGCGGTCAAGCTGATGCTCAAGTATCCCAACCTCTATTATTCGACCTCGGCCTTCGCGCCGAAATACTATCCCAAGGCGGTGATCGATTTCGCCAACAAGCGCGGGCCGGACAAGGTCATCTACGCGGGCTATTTCCCGGCGGGCCTCAGTCTCGAACGCATCTTCACCGAGCTTCAGAACGTGCCATTCAAGGACGAGGTATGGCCCAAGTTCCTGCGCGAGAACGCCGCGCGGGTCTTCAAGCTGGACTGATACAAGGTCGCAAGAAAGGGAGAGGACGTGGGCACCAACAGGCACAGGATCGGCATCGTCGGCGGCAATGCGACGCGGGCGTGGGCGCACGACGCCCATGTGCCTGCGCTGAGGAAGATGCCCGACCGCTTCGTGATCGAGGCGGTATCGGCGCGTACGCAGGAACTGGCCGACGAAGCCAATGCTGCGTTCGGCGGCAATCGTGCCTTCGGCGAATCGCTGGCCCTGGTGCGCGATCCGGACATCGACGTAGTCGCAGTCTCGGTGAAAGTGCCCGAGCACCGGGCCGTGGTGCTTGCCGCGCTCGCGGCGGGAAAAAACGTCTATTGCGAGTGGCCGCTGGGGCGCGATCTTGCCGAAGCCGAGGAAATGGCCGCCGCCGTGCCCGAGGGCGCGCACGTGATGATCGGCACGCAGGCGCTGTCCGCGCCGGCCGTCCTCCACGCGAAAAAGCTGATCGACGAGGGCCATCTCGGCGACCTCAAGGTCTGCCGTGTCTTCTCCCCGACCGGCGCTTGGGGCGATTCCGCGCCGCCACACTATGCCTACCTTCAGGACAAGGCCAACGGTGCAACGCTGGAAACGATTGCGGGCGGGCACACCCTCGTCACCATGGAATTCCTGCTTGGCCCCTATCGCGAGCTCGATGCGCGCACGACGACCATGCGCAAGCAGGTTCCGGTGATTGGCACCGACGAGATCGTCGAGCGCACCTGCGCCGACCACATGGCGGTGATCGGCAAACACGAAAGCGGCTGCATTTCCACACTGGAAGTGCCCGGTGGTGTCACCGATCGCACCTTCTCGTTCGAGCTGGTCGGTTCGAAAGGCTCGCTGGCGCTGAAGATGGGCGAGAGCTTCCCCGGTGGCTATCAGGCGGGGACCATCCTGCTCGAGACCAGCTTCGATGCGCCGCCGGTCCCTGCCCATGTCGTCGAAGGCCTGAAATATGCGCCGGTCAACGTCGGCGAAGCCTGGGCGCGCTTTGCCGACGACATAGAAAACGGTACCTACACCGTGCCCGATTTCGATGACGCCGTGCGGCTGACACGGCTGCTCGATGCCATCGACGAGGCATCGGTGAGCGGCCAGCGCCAGAAGCTCTAGTTCCGCCGCACCTTGCGCAGGTCGCCGAGCATTTCCGGCCCTTTGGTATTGCCGTCCTGCGCCCAGGTCTGGCGGCTGGCGATGCGCCATTGACCGTCTGGCTCGCGCACCAGTTCGAGCCGCGAGGCCGAAAGCCGCCAGATGTAATAGCCTTCCTCGCCCTTGCGCGGGATCATGGTGTGGCAAGTCGCCGCCGCCTTGTCGCCTTCGACGACGATATAGGGCGGCAGGGCGACGTGCGCGACGCCGCTCGCAACCAGCGCGCGGTGGCCTGCATCCTTGGTGATGCTGGCGACGCGGTCGCGCCCCTGGAAATCGAGCGTGTCGTCGACCTTGTATTCGCCGTTCTCGGTATAGAAATCGGCGACCGAATCGTAGTTCAGTCCATCGACCGAATAGCCGTATCCCGCCAGCACCTGCCGGATCGCCTCGTGATCTTCGAGCGCCTGCAAGCGCTCTTCGATTGTCTTGCCCGTTCCTGCCATTGTCATCGCTCCCTTATCCGCTCACCGTCCGGCCCTGCCAGTAGCTGTCTTTCAAAGCCTTCTTCGAAATCTTGCCGTTGTCGTCGCGCGGCAACTGCTCCTGAAAATCGATCGTTTTTGGGCACTTGAGCGTCGCCAGCTTCGACTTGCAATAGTCGATCAGCTCGGCCTCAAGTTCCGGTCCGGCGGTGGACCAATCGGCGGGCTGGACCACGGCCTTGACCTGCTCGCCCATGTCGGGATCGGGAACGCCGAACACCACCACGTCGCTGACCTTGGGGTGCAGGATCAGCGCGTTTTCGGCTTCCTGCGGATAGATGTTGACCCCGCCCGCGACGATCATGAACGAACGCCGGTCGGTGAGATAGAGATAGCCGTCCTCATCGACCCGACCGATGTCGCCATAGGTGCGCCAGCCACGCGCCTTGGGATCGAACGAGCTCTTGGTTTTCTCGTCATCGCCGAGATATTCGAACTGCGCTTCCGGCCTTTCGAAATAGATGAGGCCTGCCTCGCCGACCGGCAATTCATTGCCTTCTTCGTCGCAGATGTGCAGCGAGCCGTGCGAGGCCTTGCCGACAGAGCCGGGCTTCTTCAGCCATTCCTCGCTGGTGATCTGGCAACCGCCGACATTTTCTGCCCCGCCGTAGATGTCGAGGAAGATCGGTCCCCACCATTCGATCATTTCGCGCTTGACCTCGACCGGGCAGGGCGCGGCGGAATGGAGCGCCAGTTCCATCGACGACACGTCGTACTTGTCACGCACCTCCTTCGGCAGTTTGACCATGCGGGTGAACATGGTGGGAACGAACTGTCCGCCGTTCGGCTTGTAGCGGTCGATCACCTGAAGCATCTTCTCGGGATCGAACTTCTCGAACAGGATCACCGTCCCGCCCAGAGCAAGGATCGTCATGGCGAAGGAATTCGCGCCCGAATGGTACATCGGTGCCGAGATGATGAAGTCCATCTGTGGTCGCATGCCATACCAGCCCACCATCAGCGGCAGGTGCTGGCTCGGCTGGCCGTATGGCGTTTCGGGCAGCGGATGTTTCACGCCCTTGGGCTTGCCGGTAGTGCCGGAGGAATAGATCATCGGCACGCCGACAGCGGGGTCGGCGATCATCTCGGCGGACATGGTCGCGATCGCCTCTTCCCAGCGTTTAAGACCGGCGATGTCGCCGCGCACGGCAAATACTTGCTCGACATCGGGACACATCGCTGCGAAATCGGCGGCAAGGTCGGCGCCGTGCTTGGTGGTGGCGTCGATGATCGCGATCCGCGCCTCGCAATCGTTGATGATGTAGGCGGCTTCCTCGGCATTGAGGCGCGAGGCGATGGGCACGAGATAGAGACCGCTGCGCTGTGCGCCGTTGTTAATCTCGAGAAATTCGATGGAGTTGCCGACCAGCGTGACGACCGTGTCTCCGCGCTTCAGGCCGGATTTGCGGAACAGTTGCGCGGCGCGATTCGCCTGGTTTTCCAGTTCCCCGAAGGTGATCGTCGACTCATCGGAGACGGTGATGACGGCGGGCTTGTCGGGCTGGATCTTCGCCCATCCGGTCAGCGTGCCGACTGCCATCGGGTCTTTCAGGTCGATTTCGCTCACTCTTGCCTCTCTCGCCGGATAGGTTGTCTTTTGTGTCGCCTCGCACGGGAGCGAGCGAGATTCAACTATCTCATTGGTCTGTCGCGGCAGTCGAGGCCAAGTGATGCAATTTGGGGCTTGTCAGCATGGCTCTATTGTCTAACCGATTGTCGATACGACGACGAGGCCGAGAGGAAAAAGACCGATGAACCTGGAACCCACCGACGACCAGCAGATGCTGCTCGACGCCTTCACGCGTTTCCTCGACGAGGAAAGCTCCATTGCCCGCGTGCGCGCCGCGCTCCCGACCGGCTTCGACGCCGAGCTGTGGAGCGGCCTTGGCGAGCTGGGTGCGCTGGGCCTGCGCGTGGCGGAGGACAAGGGCGGACTCGGCCTTGGCCTGTTCGATGCCGTACTTCTGATGGAGCAGGCGGGCCGCACGCTGGTGTCCGGTCCTCTGGCCGAAGCACTGGTGGCCAACAGTCTGCTGGCGGACCTTGGCGGCGACGGCGAGCTGCTGGGAGAGGCGATTGCGGGCAGCGCGGTCGTCACCCTTGCCATGCACGACGCGGGCGAACAGCCGGTGCAGATTGTGGCGGGCGGTGCGGC
>JAGREJ010000189.1 GCA_020446595.1 Novosphingobium sp.
CCGATCTTCGTCGCGGGCGGCTTCATCGAGAAATACTGGTCGCCCACGCTTTATCAGATTGCCGAGGTGCTCGGCGTCGAAATCGAGGAAACCCGCCTCGTCTGGGATCGCGAATTCGCCAAGGAAGACCTCGAGTGCGGCTTCGGCATTGTGAAGGCGGGAACCTGCTGCGTCGTCAATTTCGAGTTTCAGGCGATCGTCAACGGCAAGCCGGTCATCATTGTCGAACATGTGGATTGCGTCGGCCGCGACATCGATCCGCGCTGGAACAAGCCGCACGCCCCGGTCGATATGGCATACCGGATCGCCGTGACCGGCAAGCCCAGCTTCGAGCTCGAACTGTCCTACGGCAAGCACAGCGAATTTCTTTCCGGCGCGCCGGTGATGAATGCGATTCCTGCGGTGTGCAGGGCGAGTCCCGGTCTCAAGGGTCCGCTCGACATCGATCGCTACTGGACGAGTGGACGAGTCATAACTTAGTCGCAATTTGAGATTAGGGTCCGGTCCATGAAACACGACCGTCGCGCATTCCTCGCCGCAACCGGCACGGCTTTCGCCGCCTTTCTGGCAAGCGGGTGCGCGTCGCGCGGGCTCGCCACATCGCAGGTCAGTTCGCCCTATGGCCCGCTCGTCCCCGATCCACAGGGCCTGCTCGATCTCCCGCGCAGCTTTTCCTATCGCGTGATCGCGCGGCTCGGCGATGTCATGGACGACGGCTGGACCGTGCCGGACAGCGCCGACGGCATGGGCTGCTTCGATCTCGGTAATGGCCAGATCGCGCTGGTGCGCAATCACGAGCTCAAGGCGCAGGAAGACGGCGGTGGGGCGCTCGTCAATGGCTATGACCGGAGGACCGCAGGTGCGGTCCTGCCCGGCGGCACCACGACCCAGGTGCTCGATGCCGCAACGCTGAAGACCATTCGCCAGCACCGCTCGCTCGCTGGAACGATCCGCAATTGCGCGGGCGGGACGACGCCGTGGGGCTCCTGGCTGACCTGCGAGGAGGACGTCACCCGCAAGGGTCAGGGTGTCGGGCGCAGCCACGGCTGGGTGTTCGAGGTTCCCGCCAGCGCGACGGGCCTTGTATATCCCGTGCCGCTCCTCGCTATGGGCCGCTTCAATCACGAGGCCGCCTGCGTCGATCCGGCGACCGGGATCGTCTACATGACCGAGGATCGCGACGACGGCCTGCTCTATCGCTTTGTCCCCGCCGAGCCGGGCAAGCTGGCCAAGGGCGGAAAGCTTCAGGCGCTTGCCGCCAAGGGGCTTGGTGACGCCCGCAACTGGGATAGCGCGCGCTTTACCGCCGGTTCCGCGTTCGCGGCCGAATGGATCGATCTCAACAATGTCGAGAGCCCCGAAGACGACCTGCGCCGGCGCGGTGCGGCCATGGGGGCGACCCTGTTCGCGCGCGGCGAAGGAATCCACATGGGTGAGGGTGAACTCTATTTCTGCTGCACGTCGGGCGGCGCGGCGAAACTGGGGCAGGTGTTCCGCCTGACCCCGTCGAAAAACCGCCTCGACCTCTTTTTCGAGAGCACCTCGCCCGACCAGTTCAATTTTGGCGACAACCTGACGGTCGCACCGAACGGGCACCTGATCGTGTGCGAGGACCAGTATACGACCATCGTCGACAATCACCTGCGCGGCATTGCGCCCGATGGCAGCGCCTATCCCTTCGCGCGGCTGCGGACTCAGACCGAGCTGGCTGGGGCCTGCTACTCGCCGGACGGCAAGGTGCTGTTCGTCAACGCCTACAGCCCCACGGCTACGCTGGCGATCACCGGTCCGTGGGTGGCCTGAAGCCAGGCGCGCCCGAGTTCACCCGCGCAGGCCGTCGCTGGCCGCCGCTGCGGGAAAGTCGAGCACGCTGACCCCGCCCGGCTTCGCTTTGATAAGCCGGGGCACCACGTTCATGGCCCTGGCGGCATTGAGGTTGTGGCAAGCCTTGCCCGGCTGTGTGCCGCTCGGCCATCCGAAAGTTACGACGATTGGCGGATCGCCATCGATTTCGACGCGCCAGGCAGGATCGTCATAGCTCCTGCGCCATTCGTCGCCCCCGTCGCTGACATGGTCGAGCCGGGTCGATTGCTCGTTCACCAGCCGGTAGAAATCCTTGCCGCCGTCGGCCCGCGCCACGATCGTCCAGCGCACGCCGGCAACCATTCCCTTCCTGATTTCCAGACCGCTCGCGGGCAAAACGTAGTCCTCGGGCGCAAGCGCATATTCGACGCGTTCCAGTCGGACGTCTTCCCATTCGACGCCCAGCCCGTCGGCGACCATGTGTGCTGAAACGCCCATAGAATTTGTCATGCCCTCGTTAATGGCTTCCGCCCATTCGCACTCGCCCGGATAGAAGCCCACGCCAAGCGACTGAATCTGCACTGCCGATGGGCCAGCCGCCATGTCGTTGCGTTGCCACATGCGCAGTTGCTCGATCCTGCCGGTGTATCCGCTGACATAGAGCGGCAGCACGTCGGCGATGAGGCCGGGGATATTCCCACCCGCGCTGATCGAGGCGCCGCCTTTCAGTGCCGCCGCGGTCAGTCGCGGTTCCTCGGGCATGCCCGGCAGGTAGTAGCAGCCGATCCCGGTGTAGACGTTGATTCCCGCTTCCAGCAGCCGGACATAGGCGTCGAGATCGTTGACCAGTCCGCTCCAGATCGCGGCATCGGGCTTCAGGGCGATAATCTCGTCGAGGCTGTCCGTAGTGATAATCCCATTTGGCGCAGCACCAACGAGTTCGCCCGAATCCCTGCCGACCTTTTCGGGAAAGTGCACCAGCACGCCAACCAGTTCCATCAGCGGGTGCCCGGCCATCCGGCGCACGATTTCCGCGCCGACCGGCCCGGTATAACACTGCGCTACACGATACTTTGCCATGGTGCCTCTCCTTCGGTCCCGCTCACTTGGCGGTCGCGCCGATGTTATCAACGAGCGGAACCTCACCCAGCTTGAGCGAGGCGATTATCCTGATCTCGCCGGTCAGCCTGTCCATGGGCTGAAGCGTTTCGGCGTCGAGCGCATGGACATAGATCACCTCGCCGGCATCGCCCATCGCCTCGCGGACAAGCGAGACGACCTTTGCCGAGCCTGTTTCACCGGATTCGATCGCTTCCTTGCCCTTGACCAGCGCCCGATAGAGCGCGGGAGCTCTAGCTCGCTCCTCGGCGGTGAGCTTCACGTTGCGGCTCGACATGGCGACGCCGTCCGCTTCGCGCACGACCGGACAGCCGATCACTTCGATGTCCCAGGACAGATCGATGGCCATGCGCTTGAACATCGCGAGCTGCTGCCAGTCCTTCTCACCCGAATAGTATCGCATCGGTCCGAAGACGTTGAACAGCTTGGCGGTCGTGGTGGTGACCGCATCGAGATGCTCGACCGGCTCCATCGGCGGCGCGCCGGTAGACAACTGGGGCAGGGTCGTGAGCGTGTAGGAGGGACGGACCGGCATGAAATCGGCGTAGTCGGGCAGGTAGGCATATTCGACACCGGTGGGCTCGATTAGTTTCACGTCGTCGTCCCAGTTGCGCTCGTAAAGGCCCTCGCCGCCGCCCATCCAGAACATGATCGCCAGGTCGTTTTCGGCCACGGCTTTTTCAATCAGCGAGATATGGCCCGCGTGCATCCGGCCGCTGGTGCCCATGACGCCGATGGTCTTGTCCTCCGCTCTTGCGGGTTCGAGCAGCGCGCGGACTTCGGCGATTTTGGACAAGATTTTCACGCGTTTCTCCCCTCGGCTGCAGTGCGCGTTGGACGTCTTTGCCCAGCCGAGGTAGCCGCAGTCACGGAGATTTAAAAGGTTAGACAATTCGCTTGGGCGATGTTGTATTGGTTGCCTCTATCAAGCCGGTCGGGCAGCCGGTAGGCGTGGCTGGTCAATCAGTTGAGAGGGCCTGAGATATGCGTTTGAAGGACAAGGTTGCGGTTGTCACCGGCGGCACCAAGGGCATTGGGCGGGTCACCGCGATCATGATGGCGCAGCAGGGAGCAAAAGTTGTGCTTACCGGGCGCACCGAGGAAGCCGGACGCGAGGTCGAGGAGCGTATCCGTGAGGTTGGCGGCACTGGCATGTTCGTGCGCGCCGACAACAAGATCGAGGCCGACATTTCCGGCGCGGTGCACAAGGCCGCCGAAGCCTATGGCCCGGTCACCGTGCTGATGAACAACGCCATCGCCAGCGACGATGTCGGCTCGGGACGCGACAGTCATGTCCACGATCTCGATACAGATGTGCTCGACGAGATCATCAAGGCCGCCCTCTACGGAACGATCTGGGCGAGCAAGGCGGCGATCCCTTACATGCGGCAGGCAGGGGTCGGCTCGATCATCAACATTTCGGCGAGCTCAAGCGTGGGCTCGATCCCCGGCAGGCCAAGTTATCAGGCCTCGAAAGGCGCGATCAATTCGCTGACCCGGCAGATGGCCTTCGACTATGGCAAGGACGGGATCCGGGTGAACACCATCGTTGTCGGCTTTACCAACACCGGCAGCGACAATTTCCGCAAGATGTTGGCCGATCCGCAGATCAAGGGCGCTTTCGAAAAGCTGGTGCTGACGCCCTACCTCGGCGAAAGCTCGGACATCGCCAATGGCGCGATCTACCTCGCCTCGGACGAATCCAAATATGTCACCGGCACCATGCTGACCATCGACGGGGGCGCTTTGTGTCACCAGTCGCAGCCGGAACTGGACTTCGTGGCGCTGCGCGCGCGAGATTAGGTGACTGGAGCGGGTGAAGGGAATCGAACCCTCGTCGTAAGCTTGGGAAGCTTCTGCTCTGCCATTGAGCTAC
>JAGREJ010000190.1 GCA_020446595.1 Novosphingobium sp.
GGGCCGCTTGACTTGTTGCGCTGCAACACTATGTGCGCCCTCGGGCCACGCGGTCCCAACGCCGCGCGTGCTCTCTGCAAGGAGAGTCTGACATGACTGACGTTACCAAGCCGGCGGCGAAGCCTGCCCGGCCATATTTTTCTTCCGGTCCCTGCGCCAAGCCGCCGGGCTATTCCCCAAACAATCTCGCCACCGAATCGCTCGGCCGTTCGCATCGCGCGAAGATCGGCAAGGCGCGGCTCGCCTATTGCATCGAACTGATGCGCGAACTGCTCGGCTTGCCCGATACGCACCGGATCGGCATCGTTCCGGGCTCCGACACCGGCGCTTTCGAAATGGCGATGTGGACCATGCTGGGCGCACGGCCGGTTACCGCGCTCGCATGGGAAAGCTTCGGCGAGGGCTGGGTGACCGACGTTGCGAAACAGCTTAGCCTCGATCCCACTGTGATCCGCGCCGACTATGGCCTCCTGCCCGATCTTTCGCAGGTCGACTGGTCGAACGACGTGCTGTTCACCTGGAACGGCACGACTTCGGGCGTTCGCGTTCCCAATGCGGACTGGATCGCCGCGGATCGCGGCGGGCTCAGCTTCGCCGACGCGACAAGCGCGGTCTTCGCCTACGAGATCGACTGGGCGCGGATCGATGTCGCGACCTTCTCCTGGCAGAAAGTGCTGGGCGGCGAAGGCGGCCACGGCGTGCTGATCCTCGGGCCGCGCGCGGTCGAGCGGCTGGAAAGCCACACGCCGCCTTGGCCCTTGCCCAAGGTGTTCCGGCTCGTCTCGAAGGGCGCGCTCAGCGAGGGCGTGTTCAAGGGCGAGACGATCAACACCCCGTCGATGCTGGCTGTCGAGGACGCGATCTGGGCGCTCGAATGGGCCAAGGGCGTAGGCGGTGCAACGGCAATGCAAGCACGTTGCAAGGCCAATGCAGCGGCGCTGGATAAGATCGTGCAGGAACGCGGCTGGCTGGGGCACCTTGCCCAGGACCCGGCGACCCGCTCGACGACCTCCGTGTGCCTTACTGTCCAGGGCGCCGACGCCGATTTCATCAAGAAGTTCGCGAAGCTGCTCGAAGACGAAGGCGCGGCCTACGACATTGCCGGCTATCGCGATGCCCCGCCGGGTCTGCGCATCTGGTGCGGCGCGACGGTCGAGACCGCCGACATCGAGGCGCTCGGGCCGTGGCTCGACTGGGCCTACCATTCGTTGAAGGCCTGAAAATTCCCGTCACCCTGAACTCGTTTCAGGGTCCATTTCTTCATTCTGTCCGTCGTTGCTGATTGCACGATGGATGCTGAAACAAGTTCAGCATGACGATGATTTGATTGGATCGAACATGACCAAACCCAAAGTCCTCATTTCCGACAAGATGGACCCCAATGCCGCCAAGATCTTCGAGGAGCGCGGCTGCGATGTCGACGTCATCACTGGCGAGACGCCCGAGCAACTGATCGCCCGCATTGGCGAATACGATGGTCTCGCCATTCGTTCCTCGACCAAGGTGACGAAGGAAGTGCTCGATGCGGCCACGAACCTGAAAGTCATCGGCCGCGCCGGGATCGGCGTCGACAATGTCGACATTCCCTGTGCCAGCTCCAAGGGCGTGGTGGTGATGAACACGCCGTTCGGCAATTCGATCACGACCGCCGAACACGCCATTGCCATGATGTTTGCGCTCGCGCGCCAGATCCCCGAAGCCAATGCCCGCACCCAGGCGGGCGAGTGGCCCAAGAATGCCTTCATGGGCGTTGAAGTCACCGGCAAGACCCTGGGCCTGATCGGCGCGGGCAATATCGGTTCGATTGTCGCCAGCCGCGCGTTGGGCCTGAAGATGAAAGTCGTCGCCTACGATCCGTTCCTGACCGAGGAGCGCGCGGTCGAGCTGGGCGTCGAGAAGGCCGAACTGGATTCGCTGCTGGCGCGCGCCGACTTCATCACCCTGCACGTGCCCATGACCGACCAGACCCGCAATATCCTCTCCGCCGAAAACCTCGCGAAGACGAAAAAGGGCGTGCGCATCATCAATTGCGCGCGTGGTGGCCTTGTCGATGAGGCGGCGCTTCGCGAGATGCTGGAGTCAGGCCATGTCGCGGGCGCCGCGCTCGACGTGTTCGCCGAGGAACCGGCCAAGGACAACGTGCTGTTCGGCGCGCCGAACTTCATCTGCACGCCGCACCTCGGCGCATCGACCAACGAGGCGCAGGTCAATGTCGCGCTGCAAGTGGCCGAACAGATCGCCGACTACCTCGTCAACGGCGGCGTCACCAATGCGCTCAACATGCCATCGCTTTCGGCCGAGGAAGCGCCAAAGCTGCGCCCCTACATGGGCCTTGCCGAAAAGCTCGGCTCGCTGGTCGGCCAGCTAGCCCACGGCAACCTCACCGAAATCTCCATCGAGCGTTCGGGCGCGGCGGCGGACCTCAATGGCAAGCCGATCGAGGCCGCCGTGCTTGCAGGGTTCATGAAAGCCTATTCGGACAGCGTGAACATGGTCAACGCGCCCTATCTTGCCAAGGAACGCGGGCTCGACGTGCGCTCGATCCGGCGCGAGCACGAAGGCGTCTATCACACGCTGCTGCGGGTCACGGTTTCCACCAGTCAGGGGCCGCGCTCGGTTGCGGGCACACTGTTCGGCGATGCCGCGCCGCGCCTCGTCGAGATATTCGGCATCGGCATCGAGGCCGATCTCGACGGACACATGCTCTACATCGTCAATGAGGATGCGCCCGGTTTCATTGGCCGGGTCGGCACACTGCTCGGCGAAAACGGCATCAATATCGGCACTTTCCACCTTGGGCGGCGCGACGCGGGCGGGGAGGCAGTGCTCCTGCTCTCGCTCGACAGTCCTCTGAGCAAGGATCTGATCGACAAGGCCTGCGCGCTTCCCGGCGTCAGAACGGTGATGCCGCTGGCGTTCTGATCCGGTAACGCATGTTCAGGTAGGAGGAACGGCCATGGCCTTGGGATTGCTGGCGCTCGTCGTCGCCTCGGCGTTCACTGGTGCGGCGTTCTACATCAATCTGGCCGAACATCCGGCGCGCATGAATCTGGCGACCGTGGAAGCGGTTCGCCAGTGGCGTCCTGCCTACCGGCGCGGTTTCGCCATGCAGGCAAGCCTCGCGGTTGTCGGCGGCTTGCTGGCGCTGGCGCAGTGGTGGTTGACAGGGGGCTGGGTCTGGCTGATCGGCGCCTTGCTGATACTGGCGAACTGGCCCTACACGCTGGCCGCCATCATGCCGGTCAACCATCTGCTCGAAGCCGGGGCTCCGGGGTCCGACCCGGAAAGCGACCTGCTGCTGCGAAAATGGAACCGGCTGCATGGCGGGCGGACAATTTTGGGCTTGCTCGCGACCATTGCGCTATTCATGGGTGCGTCGAGTTGACCGATGACCGATACCGACCGTGATCTTTTGCCCGAAGGGCTGGGCGACCGCCTGCCCGCCAGCGCCGCTGCCGCGCAGACGGCGCGCCGCGCCATGCTCGATGTGCTCGGCGCGCACGGTTATGACCGGATCGAGACGCCGAGCATAGAGTTCGAGAAATCGATGGCGAGCCGCATGGCTGGCGTTCAGCCGCGCCGCATGTTCCGCTTCGTCGATCCCGCTTCGCTGCGCACCCTGGCCTTGCGCTCGGACATCACGGTGCAGGTGGGCCGCGTAGCCGCGACCAGCCTTGCCGGTGCGGCGCGCCCGCTGCGTCTCTGCTACGCCGGACAAGTCGTGACCATCAAGGGCGACGGGCTCGATTCCGCGCGCGAGCGCCTGCAGGTCGGCGCGGAGCTGATTGGCAATGACAGTGTCGCCGCTGCCGCCGAAGTGGTTTCGCTGGCGATCGAGGCGCTACGGGCAGCGGGCGCTAAAGGCATTTCGGTTGATTTCACCCTGCCCGATCTGGTCGATACCCTGGCCGAGAGCGCGCTGCCGCTGTCGCCCGACAATATCGATACGGTGCGGCGCGAACTGGACGCCAAGGACGCGGGCGGGCTCGTCGCCGCGGGCGGCAAGGACTATCTGCCCCTGCTCGCCGCCATCGGCCCGTTCGATCAGGCTATCGAGCGCCTGTCGCAATTCGATGCAGGCGGCGCGCTGGCAAGCCGCATCGCGGGCCTTCGCGAGATTGCAGAGCGTGTGGCCGACAAGGCACGGATCACGCTCGACCCCAGCGAACGTCACGGCTTCGAATACCAGTCGTGGTTCGGTTTCACGATCTATGGCGAAGGTGTTCCGGGTGCGCTCGGCCGTGGCGGAACATACCGTATTCTCGGGCGCGACGAGCCTGCGACCGGTTTTTCGCTCTACCCCGATCCGCTGATCGAGAGCCTTTCGGCCACGTCGGCAAGTGAGAACCTGCTGTTCCTGCCGCTCCGCCACGATGCCGAAGTGGCCGCACGACTGCGAGCCATGGGCTGGCGCACGCGCGCGGCGCTGTCGCTGAACGACGACGCGACTGCATTGGGCTGCACGCACCGGCTGGACGGCGCGGAAGCAGTGAAGCTTTAGGTACCGGCCCAACGTCTCTCCGAACCGGCGGTCGGGTCTCA
>JAGREJ010000191.1 GCA_020446595.1 Novosphingobium sp.
ATGATAAAATCGATTGCCATCCTGTATCGCAATCCGGCCCTCACGCAGGAGGAGTTTCGCGACTACTGGGAACAGGTCCACGCGCCGCTGGTCAAGGCCGCCCTGCCCGGTCTGGTGCTCTACAAGGGCAATTTCCCCGTGAACAAGGCCGACAATGCGCGGTTCGTGGACGCATTCGATTGCGATGGCATCGTCGAGCTCGGCTTTCCGGATCGCGAAACGATGAACCGCGAAATGTCCGGCCCGGCCTTCAACACGCCCGAGCGCGAAAAGAGCAGCGCGCACCTGATGGACATGCCGCGCTGCCGCTCGATCGTGATGGAAGAGCTGGAAGTCGATCTGGGCTGACAAGTCTCCGCCCGACCGGCGGTTATTGGCGAGGGAGGTTTCTCATGCTGCGTGCGCTCGGTTTCGGCGTTCTTGGATTCATCCTTGCCGCAATAGCGACCTATCTGGTGGTCGTGGTGGGCACCACGGTGGTCTGGGATCTGCTTGACGTCCACGATCAGGATGGCGGCGGAGCAATGGCGCTCGGGCTGGTCATCGGCCCGATTTGCGCGCTGTTCGGCGGGCTGATCGGTGCAGTGATGCTGCCGATGTGGTTGGCAGACCGGCGCAATCGGCAGCCGCCCGAGCAATATTCCTCAGTGCGCGCCGACTTTCAGCACCTTGTGCAAGACGATGGCGATGACGAATCCCAGCACCAGCCCTAGCAGCGCCGAAAGCCCCGCATAGGTCAGCCAGCCAAGCACGCCGCCAAGCGAACCGGTCGCCTCGTGCACGGCATGCTCGATTCCGTGCACGAAGTGGGGGAGGCCGTGAATGCCGACCTCGTGCACGCCATGCAGCACGATCCCGCCGCCTACCCAAAGCATCGCGACGGTGCCGATGCCTGCAAGCCCCGTCAGAAGGACCGGCATCGCGCGCAGCAACATGCGACCTGTCGCCTGTGCAAAGGCGCTCGACTTCTCGGCCAGATGCAGGCCGACGTCGTCCATCTTCACGATCAGGCCGACTGCGCCATAGACCAGCACGGTGATCGCCACGCCGACCACTGCCAGCACGCCTGCACGCACGAGCAAGGTCTCCGCCGCGACTTCGCTGAGTGTGATCGCCATGATTTCCGCCGAAAGGATCAGGTCGGTACGGATCGCTCCCGCGACCCGCTGCTTTTCGAACTCGACCGGATCCTCGATCACGTCTTCCAGCGTTTCGCCGTGACGCTCCCCGCCCAGCTTCTCCATGACCTTTTCCGCGCCCTCGTAGCACAGGAAAGCGCCGCCCAGCATCAATAGCCAGATAATCGCGGAGGGAAGGAATTCGCTCAGGATCAGCGCGCCGGGCAACAGGATCAGCAGCTTGTTGCTCAGCGAACCCAGCGCGATCTTGCCGATGATCGGCAATTCGCGCGCTGGCGACAGACCGGTCACGTAGCTTGGCGTCACCGCGGCATCGTCGATGACGACGCCCGCCGCCTTTGTCCCGGCCTTTCCCGCCGCAATGCCCACATCGTCGATCGAGGCCGCCGCCGCGCGCGCGATCACCGAAATATCGTCGAACAGGGCTACGAGACCGGATGGCATTGTTGATCCTCATTGCAAGGCAGACACGGTTCGCTGCACTGTCTGCGCCATTGCGGCGAAGCTGAACAGCCTTGCATTTGTCCGCAACTGCGCTAAAGGCCGCCGCTTCCCGGTTCGACCGGGGAAAGCAGAAGGCCGGAGGGGCCCCGCCATTCGGGCGGATCAGCCAGCGATCGGCATGGAAATGAAAGGAAAGCGCGAGTGCCGCTATACGAGCACGTGTTCCTGGCGCGCCAGGACCTCAGCCAGAGCACAGGTAGACGCTCTGGCCGCGACTTCGACGGAAATCGTCGAGATCCAACGAAGGCAAGGTTACCAAGACCGAGACCTGGGGTCTCAAGAACCTCGCCTACAAGATCAAGCGCAACCGCAAGGCGCATTTCGTGATGCTCAATATCGAGGCGCCTGCCGGCGTCGTCGCCGAGCTCGAGCGCCAGATCGCCATCAACGAAGACATCATCCGCTGGCTGACCATCCGCGTCGACGAGCATGAGGGCGGCCCCTCGGTGATGATGCGCAAGAGCGATCGCGAACGCCGCAACCGCCGCGACCGGGAGGACAACTAAGCCATGGCACGAGCATTTTTCCGTCGCCGCAAGTCCTGCCCCTTCTCGGGCAAGAACGCGCCGAAGATCGATTACAAGGACGTGCGCCTGCTGCAGGGCTTCATGTCCGAGCGCGGCAAGATCGTGCCGAGCCGCATCACCGCCGTTTCGGCCAAGAAGCAGCGTGAGCTTTCGCAGGCGATCAAGCGCGCCCGCCACCTGGGCCTGCTGCCCTACATCGTGAAGTAAGGAGCGCGGCAAGATGGATATCATTCTTCTGGAGCGCGTCGAGAAACTCGGCGGCATCGGCGATGTCGTGACCGTCAAGGACGGTTACGCCCGCAATTACCTGCTCCCCAACAAGAAGGCGCTGCGCGCCAACGAAGCCAACAAGAAGGTCTTCGAGGCCAACCGCGAGCGGCTTGAACAGGAAAACGCCGACCGCCGCGTCGAGGCCGAAAAGCTGGGCGAGAAGATCGACGGCACCGAGATCGTGCTGATCCGCGCTTCGTCCAACTCCGGCCAGCTTTACGGCTCGGTGAACGTTCGTGACATCGTTTCGGGCCTTTCCGAGAAGGGCCACGAGGTCGACAAGCGTCAGGTCATCATGGGCGCGCCGATCAAGACCATCGGCATGTTCGACGTTACCGTTTCACTCCACCCCGAGGTGCAGGTGACGGTCAAGGCCAATGTCGCCCGCTCGCCCGACGAGGCCGACCAGCAGGCGCAAGGCATCGACGTCATCGCGGCGATGTTCGAGGAAGAGGCGGCCGAGACTGCCGGCTTCATCGAGGCGATCGATCCCACCCTCGAGCCGGGTGAAATCCCCGCCGAGCTGACTACGGACGCGCCGGAGTCGGCAGCCGAAGCTGCTGCTCCCGAGGCTGATGAAGCCGAAGCGGCTGAAAAGGACGACGACGCGGCCTGAGTCCGCGTCATCGCGAAACACGGATGAGGGGTCGCTTCGGCGGCCCCTTTTTCGTTGGCGGAGCCTTTGCGTCTTGCCAGCCGCCACCCATGCCTTACCCTGCCGGCAACAGCAGGGAATGGATGGAGAGGGGCATGATGCACAAACGAACCGGCGCGCAGTCATGAGAGCCTGGCAGGTCGTCCGCCATGGCAGCCCGAGCGAGGCGCTTGAATTGCGCGACGTGGAACCGGCCACGCCCGGTCCGGGCCAGCTCCTTGTCAGGGCTCGCGCCAGCGTCCTCAACTATAACGAAGTCGATGGCTGCCATGGCCGCTATCTCACCATCAACCCTCCCCTGCCCTACACGCTGGGCATGGAATGCGTCGGCGAAGTCATTGCCGCCGGCCCCGGACAGGAAGCATGGCTGGGCAGGCAGGTCACGACGAGCGGCTTCGGCGCGTTCGGTTCGCATGCGGACATGGTGCTCGCCTCGGCGGCAATGACGTTCGACATTCCACCGGGGCTGGCGGACGTCGAAGCGGCGGCGTTCTTCTATCCGTTCCACCTCGCCCATCTCGGCCTGTTCGAGCGTGGGAGGCTGGCTGCGGGCGAAACAGTGCTGGTCCATGCGGCAGCGGGCGGCGTCGGATCGGCGGCTGTGCAACTGGCGCTCGCGGCCGGAGCCGAGGTAATCGCCACGGTCGGCAGCGAGGAAAAGGCCGAATTTGTCCGCAAGCTCGGCGCACAACACGTCATCAATTACAGGACGACCGATTTTGCCGACAGGACGCTGGAAATCACGCAAGGTCGCGGCGTCGATGCCTGCTTCGATGGCGTTGGCGGCGAGACGATGCTGCAATCGCTGCGCTGCCTCGCACGCGGCGGCAGGCACTTGATGATCGGCTTCGCCAGCGGCATCGAGGCCGAGGAAGTGCCCATGGTCACTGGCCGGATGATGTGCTTCGGCAATTTCGACCTGATCGGTGTGATCCTTGCCTATACCCCGCCCGAAATCGTCGGCCAGATCGCCGGGGCAAGCAACATGCCGGTGCCGCGCTTCAATCCGCCCACCACCGACATCGCGCAAGGCGTGCAGGACCATTTGCTCTCGCTCCTCGCAGCCGGAAAGATCCGGCCCCTGGTTGGCGACGAGATCCCTTTCGAGCAGCTTCCCGAGGCGCTTGAAGCCATGGAGGCGCGCCAAACGACCGGACGCTATGTCCTTCTTCGCTAAATCGCCCCGGCGCTTGCGACCTTGCCGATGACCCGTCACATATTGTCTAACTGATAGCGGGAGAGAGCTTTCATGTACGATGTGATGCAAGGCGTGCTGGTCGTCGAGGTTTCCGAGCATACATTCATGCCCGCCGCCGGAATGGCGCTGGCCGACTGGGGCGCGAATGTCATCAAGATCGAGCGCACCACCGGCGGCGGCGATCCGATGCGCTCGCTCAATATCCCCAATCTCGAGGCTGGCGGATACAACCCCTATTTCGAGGCAGGCAATCGCGGCAAGCGCGCCATCTCGCTGGACCTGTTGCAGGAAGCGGGACGCGAAGTGCTCTACAAGATGATCGCAAAGGCCGACGTGTTCATCACCAACCTGCGCAAGAACGCGCGCGTGCAGATGGGGATCGAGCCGGAAGAGCTGTTCGCCCACAATCCCAGACTGATCTATGCCCGCGGCACCGGCAACGGCCTGCGCGGCCCGCTCGCGCCGCAGGGCGGGTTCGACGGCGCGACCACGTGGTATCGCGGTGGTCTTGCCTATCTGCAAAGCAAGCCCGGCAAGGAGCCGCCCGGCCCCGGCACCTCATACGGCGACCTGATCGGCGGCCTCACCATGGCCGGAGCGATTTCGGCCGCGTTGTTCAAGCGCGAGCGCACCGGCAAGGGCACGATCGTCGATAACTCGCTCTATTCCGTGGGCGCCTATCTGAGCTCGCAGCATGTCGCCATGGCGAGTCTCGGCAATCCGCGCGTGCCGACCGAGGTGCCGCGTTCGCAGAATTTCGACGCGCTGGTCATGACCTATCGCACCAGTGACGATCGATGGATCAACCTGTGCCTGCTCATGCCCAAATGGTGGCCCGACTTCTGTAAGCATATCGACCGCGACGATCTGGCCGCCGATCCAAGATTCACCGACCAGAAAGCGCGGTTCGAAAATCGCGCCGCCCTGATCGCCGAACTGGACGAGACCTTTGCCCGCCACACCATGCAGGAATGGGCCGCCAAACTGGAGCCAATGTCAGGCGTGTGGGCGCCAGCCTTCAGCCCGCAGGAAATCTCCGAAGATCCGCAGGCGCTCATCAACGGCTTCGTTGCGCCGGTCGGCGATCCCGCCTCACCCGACTACATGATGGCCGTTACCCCGCTCCAGTTCGATGAGAAGCCGGTCGGAGA
>JAGREJ010000192.1 GCA_020446595.1 Novosphingobium sp.
GAGCACGCGTGGGCCCCATTGCTCCGCTGCGTCGAACGAAACCTCCCTGCCGTGGTCCTCGGGTGCGTAGACCTGGCTGAGCGCGATGGAAGGTATTCCGGCGAGCGCGCCTTCCATGGCGGCCGAGACGGTGCCCGAATAGGTCACGTCGTCGCCCAGATTGGCGCCGCGATTGACGCCCGACAGGATCAGGTCGGGCGGTTCGGGAAGCACCTTCTTGAGCGCCATGGTCACCGAATCGGTCGGGGTGCCGCTGACCGAAAAGCGCCGTTCGGCATGCTGGCGCAGGCGGATGGGGCGGGTGAGGGTAAGCGAGTGGCCCGCGCCGGACTGTTCCTCAGCCGGGGCGACGATCCACAGGTCGTCGGAAAGCTGCGCGGCGATCTTTTCGAGGACATAGATGCCCGGTGCGCCGATGCCGTCGTCATTGGTGATGAGAATGCGCACTGGTTGAACCTACTCCTGATGCCGTTCGGGCTGAGCCTGTCGAAGCCCTGTTCTTCTTCAAGAAAGTGCGGCCCTTCGACAAGCTCAGGGCGAACGGAGTATTATAACGGCTCCAGTTTCGTTACTCCGCCCATATAGGGCGCAAGCGCCTCGGGCACCGTCACCGTTCCGTCCGCCTGCTGATAATTCTCCAGCACCGCGACCAGCGTGCGGCCGACGGCGAGGCCCGAACCGTTGAGCGTATGGACGAATTCCGTCTTCTTCGAATCGACAGGGCGATAGCGCGCGTTCATCCGCCGCGCCTGCCAGTCGCCGCATTGCGAGACAGAGGATATTTCGCGGTAAGCGCCTTGTCCGGGAAGCCAGACTTCCAGATCGAATGTCTTGCGCGCGCCCGCGCCCATGTCGCCCGCGCACAGCAGCATCTTGCGGTAAGGCAGATCGAGTGCCTGCAGGATCGATTCGGCGCTGGCGAGCATCTTCTCGTGTTCGGCCTCGGCCTGATCGGGGGTGCAGACCGCGACCAGCTCGACCTTTTCGAACTGATGCTGGCGAATGAAGCCGCGCGTGTCCTTGCCCGCCGCGCCCGCTTCGGAACGGAAGCAGGGGGTGAGCGCGGTCATGCGCAGGGGCAGGGCGCTCTCGTCGAGAATCTGCTCGCGCACCGCATTGGTGAGCGAGACTTCGGCAGTGGGGATGAGCCAGCGGCCATCGGTCGTTCTGAACAGGTCATCCGCAAACTTCGGCAATTGCCCGGTGCCGTAGACGGCATCGTCCTTCACCAGCAGCGGCGGGTTGCATTCCATATAGCCGTTCTCGCCGGTCTGCCGGTCGAGCATGAATTGCGCGAGCGCACGGTGCAGCCGCGCCATGCGACCCTTCAGGAAAGTGAAGCGTGCGCCGGAAATCGCGGCCCCGGTTTCGAAATCGAGGCCCAGCGCCGGGCCGAGATCCGCGTGCTCCTTGGGCTCGAAGTCGAACGCGCGTGGCGTGCCCCAGCGCATGACCTCGACATTGCTGTCCTCATCCTCACCGTCGGGAACCTCGGGCAGCGGCAGATTGGGCAGAGCAGCGAGGAAATCGCCAAGTTCCTCGCCCAGCTTGCGTTCCTTGTCCTCCAGCGCCGGAAGCTCTTCCTTGATGCTCGCGACTTCGGCCTTCAGCGCATCGGCGGTGGCCTTATCGCCCTTGCCCATGGCCCCGCCGATGGCCTTCGATGCCTCGTTGCGGCGCGCCTGCGCCTCCTGCATCCGGGTCGAGACTTCGCGGCGCGCTTCGTCGAGCGCGAGCAGGCGCTCGGCTTGCGGCTCCAGCCCGCGCCGGGCGAGTGCGGCATCGAAAGAAGCTTTGTCTTCGCGGATCAGACGGATGTCATGCATGGGGCGCAGGCTATGCCCGCTCGCCATGACCCGCGCAAGGCAGGGACAGTGCGAAGATGTGAGTCTGGTCTAATCCGGCTCGCGAACCGGCTTGTATTCGACGAATTGCACATCGACGAGACGGCGAGCGATCTTCCAGCCCGCTTGGGTCCTGACGTAATTGTCGCGGTAGGTGATGTACATCACCCGGTCCGAAAACATCTCGCGCTGGATCGGGTTCAGGTGGTGCGAGGCGGAATAGACTTCGCCCGTTGCGGTGTCGCCGGTCACGTCGATCAGCACATTGTGCACCATGTGATAGGTCAGGTGGTATTGATTGAGCATCGAGGGGATCTTGGCGAGTCTTTCGCGCCCGACCGTTTCGCGGCCTGCCAGTTCGAGCACGGCATCCTCGGTAAACTGGGCGGCGAACAACTCGCCATTGCGGGTGTCGCAGCCCTTCGCATAGTTGTGCACCAGCCGGGCGATCTCGCGCTCGTCGGCCAGTAATGTAGCTGTGTCGGCCACCTCTTGCTCTCCCTTTGCAATGCCGTTGCAGTACCGTTGCACCATCCGGGCAACGAGCGAAAGGGGGATTGATCAGGCCGTATCAGGGAAGCAGTTGGCCAGGACAGCGATTATGCTGCGCTCAGAACCGCGGCTGCCAGGGATCGCCACTATCGCCCTGCTCATCGTCTTCGACGCCAATTTCGGCAAGCAGCAGGATGGTCGCATAGCTACCTTGCCGGGCCAGCACGCGGCTGGATCCACGGAAAATCCCCTGGCCGGTAGAGCCGGTCGACGTGGCCGTCATGATGTCATGCCAAAGAGGCTGGTGG
>JAGREJ010000193.1:0-843 GCA_020446595.1 Novosphingobium sp.
GCCCTCGCCCAGCGCGCCATGGCGACCAGTTCCAGCTCCATCGGTTCGAGCAGGTCTTCGTATTCCTTGCGTTTGAGATCGCCCATCCGCCAGTCCTCAGATCACGTTGTAAAGCAGCAGCAATGCCAGCGAACCGGCGGCGATGCGATACCAGGCAAAGGGGCCAAAGCCGGAGCGGCTGACGAAGGTGACGAAGGCGCGAATCACGATCAGCGCGACAATGAAGGAGACGACGAAGCCAATCGCGATCTCGCTCCAGCCCACCGGACCGGCTCCTGCCATCAGCGTCTCTCGATTGTCCCACAATTCAAGCGTGGTCGCGCCCAGCATGGTCGGAATGGCGAGGAAGAAGCTGAATTCGGCCGCCGTACGCCGCTCGATACCCATGGCAAGCGCGCCCATGATCGTCGCGCCAGAGCGGCTGACGCCGGGGATCATCGAGATGCACTGAAGCATGCCGACGCCGAGCGCCTGTCGTGCGGGCAGTTCGGCGACACCGGTGAGCGGACCCTGCTTGGCATATCGTTCGATCACGAGGATCGCGATCCCGCCCGCGATCAGCGCCCAGCCGACAATCGTGGGGCTGCCGAGCATGATGTCGATGTAGTCCTTGAGCGCCAGGCCGAGCACCGCCGAGGGCAGGAAGCCCAGCAACACGTTGCGTACGAAGGCCAGACTTTCCGGCATCCAGCGCAACAGCCCCGTGCCGACCGCCCAGAACGTGCGCCAGTATTGCACCACCACGGCGAGGATAGCGCCGAGCTGAATGACGACGTTGAACACCTTCCACTGGTCGGCATCGTAGCCGAAAATCTCGGAAGCAAGGATGAGGTGCCCGGTCGA
>JAGREJ010000193.1:964-3653 GCA_020446595.1 Novosphingobium sp.
GTCGTCAGCGCACAGTTGTTACCAGATTCGCACCCGCTGCGCTGGCGGCAGATAGAGCGCATCGCCCGGTTTCACGCCGAATGCGGCATACCATTCGTCGAAATTGCGCACCGTGCCATTGGTGCGGTATTTCGGCGGCGAGTGCGGATCGGTGGCGAGATATTCGCGCGCCAGCCCCTCGCGCATCTTGGAACGCCATACCTGCGCGAAGGCGAGGAAGAACCGCTGGTCGCCGGTCACGCCGTCGATCACCGGGGCCTCCTTGCCGCCCAGCGACAGGCGATAGGCGCGATAGGCAAGGCTGAGGCCGCCCAGATCGCCGATGTTCTCGCCCATGGTGAGGTCCGGATTGACGCAGGTCTTGCCCTCGTCGAACGGGCAATAGGTGGCGAACTGCGCGCCGAGCTTTGCCTGAAGCTTCTCGAACCTGGCCTTGTCCTCGGCCGTCCACCAGTCCCGCAGGTTGCCCTCGCCATCGGCCTTCGATCCCTGATCGTCGAAGCCGTGGCCAATCTCGTGGCCGATAACCGCACCAATCGCGCCATAGTTCACTGCCGGATCGGCGGTCAGGTTGAAGAACGGCGGCTGCAGGATCGCGGCAGGGAACGTGATGGCATTCAGCGAAGGCGAATACTGGGCGTTGACAGTCTGGGGGAACAGGCCCCATTCGCTGTCGTCGACCGGATTGCCGATCCGCGCAATGTGGAAATCGAGCGCCCACTTGCCCGCCGCCATGGCATTGCCCAGCGGATCGCTGGCCGAAAGCGCCAGGCCATCGTAAGTCTTGTATTTGTCGGGCGCCCCGATCCTCGCAGTAAAGGCGTCGAGCTTGGTCACGGCCTCCTTGCGGGTTTCCGGCCCCATCCACGACAGGTCCGCCAGATTGGCATGCATCGCGGTGCGCAGGTTGGCGACAAGCTGTTCCATCGCGGCGCGTTGTTCGGGCGGGTAATACTTTTCCGCATAGCGTTTGCCGAGCAGCTCGCCGATCTCGCCTTCCACCGTGTCGATCGCGCGTTTCCAGCGCGGGCGCTGCTCCTGCTGGCCGCGCAGCGTCTTGCCGTAGAAAGCGAAGGTCGCATCGTCGATGTCCCTGGGCAGCACCGCGGCATGGTCCGAAAGGAAATGCGCGACGAGCCAGGCCTGCCAGGTGGCCAGCGGCGCCTGCTCGATCAGATCGACCATGGCCGGGGTGCCGCCACCGATGAGCGACTTCGCATCGGCTTCGCTCATGCCGACGCTGGCCAGTTCCTCCGCCGTGGGCGGCAGGTCGAAAACGATGGCGTAATCGGTCTTCGCCCCGAGCCCTTCGAGCATGCGCGGCAGCAATCCAGCCGATCCATACCCGGCCAGATCGGCCAGCGGCACCTTGCTGTAGGTCAGTTCCTTCTGGCGATAGGTCGCGCGGTTCCAGTGCGTACGCGCCATGCGGGTTTCGAGCCCGAAGACCGCTTCGGCTGCGCCAGCGGCATCCTCGTATCCTGCCTTGCCCAGAAGAAAAGCGAGGTATTCCTTATATTTGGTGCGTGCTTCGCGATAGGTTTCGGTATCCTTGAGGTAATAATCGCGATCCGGCAGGCCGACCCCGCCGCCCGACAGGTACAGCGCGTAGATCTCGCTGTTCTTCATGTCGGCGACGACATCGAAATCGATGGGCGAAGCATAGCCGGGGCTGGCGAACAGGTCGGCCAGATCCTGCGGCGACTTCGCCTCCCATATCCGGCGCAGATAGGGCTGAACCGGCGTCAGGCCCGCGGTCTCGATGGCATCCGTATCCATGAACGCCGTATAGGACGCAGCCAGGCGCGCCTCGTCCGAACCGGCAGCCGGACTGCTGTCGGCCAGACCTTCGAGGATGCCGCGCAGCCGGTCCTGCGACTGGTCGTCGAGCGTGTTGAACGAGCTGATCCGCACCTTGTCGGCGGGTATTTCGGCTGTCTTGTTCCACTCGCCGTTGACATAGGCGTCGAAATCGTCGCCCGGCCTGACCGACTTGTCGATCCATTGCGTCTGGACACCGAAGCTGCCCCAGTCCGCGCCGCCATCGTCATCGGCGGCAAGGGCTGGCGTTGCGGCGCAGGCAAGGCTCAGGGCGGATACTGCGGCAAGCAGCGGCAAACGACGCGAAGCGGAACGGATCATTGGCTATCCTTGACTGATATCTGTCGGGCGCGGCCCCGGTGCGGGACCAGAGAAATTCGCAGGCTGCCTATAATGTAGGGACCGGTTTCCCGAAGGTGAACAGGCAATATCGACTGGGCACGCCTCAACCGGCAATTGCCCTTGACGGCATGTCGAACTGGAGCGCCGCCAGCCTGCCATAAAGGCCGTCGGCAAGCGAGAGCGACTCGTGCGTTCCCTCCTCGACGATGCGTCCGCCGTCCATGACCACGATCCGGTCGGCATTGCGGACAGTGGCGAGCCGGTGCGCGATCACCAGCGTGGTGCGTGTCTCCATCATGGCTTCGAGCGCCGCCTGGACGAGGCCCTCGCTTTCGGCATCGAGCGCGCTTGTCGCCTCGTCGAGCAGCAGGATCGGCGCATCGCGCAGGATCGCGCGGGCAATCGCCATGCGCTGACGCTGACCCCCGGAAAGACGCCCGCCGTCCTCACCCAGAAACGTGTCGAGCCCTTCGGGCAGATCGCGCAGGAACCGCTCGGCATTGGCTGCGCGCGCCGCTTCCCACAG
>JAGREJ010000193.1:3725-32303 GCA_020446595.1 Novosphingobium sp.
CCCTCCTGCGGGACCAGCGCCATGCGCTGCCGGATGTCGGCGGGATCGGCCGAGGTGAGCGGCACGCCGTCGAGCTTGATGACGCCGGCCTGCGGATCGTGGAACCGTTCGGCAAGCTGGAACAGGGTCGACTTGCCCGCGCCAGACGGGCCGACGATGGCCACGGTTTCGCCCGGCTCGACCTTGAGCGTGAAATCGGCGAGCGCCGCGACTTCGGGCCGCGAGGGATAGCGGAAGGTCACATTCTCGAACGAAAGCTGGCCGCGCGGCGGATCGGGCAGGGCAACGGGCCGTGCAGGCGGCTGGATTGCCGGGCGTTCACCCAGCAGTTCACTCAGCCGGGTGGCAGCCCCCGCTCCCCGCACGAGATCGCCATAGACTTCCGCCAAGGCGCCGAACGCTCCCGCCACCAGGCCCCCGGTCAACACGAAGGCGGCAATCGTGCCGCCGCTGATCTCTCCGCTGGCGACGCCCAGCGCGCCGCGCCACATCAGCAGCGTGATCGCGCCGAAGACCATGAAGATGACGACCGCCGTCATCACCGCGCGGATCGTGATCCGGCGCTTGGCGGTCGCAAAGGTCTTCTCGACGGCCCCGCTGAACCGGTCGGCCTCGCGTTTCTCCTGATTGAAGGCCTGAACCACGCGCAGCGCGCCGAGCACCTCGGTCGTCAGTGCGCCGATGTCGGCAACCCGGTCCTGGCTGGTGCGCGATACGGCCTGAAGCTTCCTGCCGAACAGCACCATCGGCACGATCACGACGGGAATCCCCGCGAACAGTCCAAGGGTCAGCATCGGGGCGAGCGTGAACAGGTAGATCGTGCCGCCGATCGCCATGATGATGTTGCGCAGGGCAACCGAAACGGTCGTTCCGACCACCTGCTCGACAATCGCCGTATCGGCGGTCATCCGGGAGGATATTTCCTTGGGGCTGTTGGCCTCGAAGAAACTGGGCGAAAGCCGCATGAGGTTGCGGTTCACCGCCAGCCGGATGTCGGCGACGACACGCTCGCCGAGCCACGATACCGCATAGAACCTCACCGCCGTTCCTATCGCCAGCACGGCGACGATCATCAGCAGATATTCGAACCAGCGACCGATGTCCGCCGGATTGCCGCCCGAGGCGAAGCCGCGATCGATGATGAGGCGAAAACCGGCCGGAATAGCCAAAGTGGACAGAGCCGTTACGATAAGTGCAACGCCAGCGACAGCCACGCGCCCCGGATAGCGGGCGGCGGCCGAAAAGATCATGCGCAGCGGACCAAGGCTGCGCTTCTGCGGGCCATCCTCGGACGCGGAATCGGCAGGCAGCGATGCGGCGGAGACCTGCTTGCCGACATCGTCCGTCAGATCGCGGGAAGGATCGTGCGCGTTCATCGCGCGCTCCCTTACATGCAGCCCCGGCGAAGGGGAAGCAGTGACAGCCCGTGGCGCGCGCTCATGCACAGCCCAGCCTAATAAAGTCTATTGTGCATTGCACAATGTTTGTTCACTCGCCACAGTGTAAGGGAAGAGCCGGAAAGCCGGACCATCGGGAATCGCGCGCAGGAGATATTCATTGCTTTACAACACGTACGAGTTGCAGCGCACAATACTGGGCGGTGCAGCCGCCTGGGCTTCGATCGCGTCGGAAGTGCTGACCAACCCGTCTTTGCCTTTTGGATATTTCGGATTCGGGCCGGTCATGGCCTCCGCGCTTGATGTCTTCGCGCATGCCACCGCCCCGCGCGGAAAACCGGCATTCGACATCGAAACGGTCGAACTGGATGGCAAGTCGCACCGCGTCACCGAATCGATCGTCATGCACAAGCCGTTCGCCAACCTGCTGCGCTTCGCGCACGACGGACTGCCGGAGGATGCACCGCGCATGCTGATCGTCGCGCCGATGAGCGGTCATTACGCAACGCTGCTGCGCGGTACGGTCGCGCGGATGCTTGAGCGCCACGTCGTCTACATTACCGACTGGGCCGATGCGAAGATGGTGCCACTCGAGGTCGGTCGCTTCGATCTCGACGATTACATCGACTATGTGATCGAGTTTCTCGAATTCACCGGACCGGGCACCCATGCGCTCGCGGTGTGCCAGCCTTCGGTGCCGACCTTCGCGGCCACCGCGGTCATGGCCGGGCAGGACAATCCCTGCCGCCCCGCCTCGCTGACCATGATGGGCGGCCCCATCGACACTCGCGAATCGCCAACCACGGTCAACGACGTCGCCATGCAGCGCCCGATCGGCTGGTTCGAGCACACAGTCGTCGCCACCGTGCCGCTCACCTATCCCGGCGCGGGCCGCAAGGTCTATCCCGGCTTCCTGCAGCTCGCGGGCTTCATGTCGATGAACCTCGGCAGCCACCTGATGAGCCACTACGCCATGTTCAAGCACCTCGTCGTCGGCGACGAGGAAAGCGCGGACGCGACCAAGGCGTTCTACGACGAATATCGCTCGGTCTGCGACATGACCGGCGAATTCTACCTTCAGACGGTAGAGGCAGTGTTCCAGCGGCACGCCCTGCCCAAGGGAGAATTCGTCCATCGCGGCAAGGTCATCGATCTGGGCGCGATCAGGGACACCGCGATCCTCGCCATCGAAGGCGAACGCGACGACATCTCGGGCCTCGGACAGACGAAAGCTGCGCTCAAGGTCACCCCGAGCCTGCCAGACGCTTACAAGAAGTATTTCATGGCGCCCAAGGTCGGCCATTACGGCATTTTCAACGGGCGCAAATGGCGCGAGGTGATCGCGCCGGTCGTCGATGACTGGATCGCCGCGCACGAGCGCAAGACGCAACTCAAGGCGGTCGCCTGAGCCCTGCAATGCCGCCGGGGCGCCAGGCTCTGGTATTTTTCGGCGCCATTTGGTAACCTCGCGTCATGAAAGCGGGGATCGACAGACGCGCTATGCTGTTGGGAAGTGCCGCGGCGGGCGCTTCGTTGTGCCTGCCCGCGCGCGCCGCCGAGGCCAGCGCCCTCACGCCATACCAGCGGCGAGTGGTCGAAATCGCCGTGCAGCAGCGCAACCGCATGGCCGGACAGCTCTGGCAGAAAGACGTGGTCGGCATTGCCGATTTCGCGCTGCCTTCCTGGAAGCCGCGCATGCATCTAGTCGCCATGGAAAGCGGCACGGTGCGCTCGTTCCTGCTCTCGCACGGCAAGGGCTCCGACCCCGAGCACGATGGCTGGCTCAAGCATTTCTCCGACGAGCCCGGTTCGGAAGCGACCTCGCGCGGCGCCTTCCGCACCGACGAGTGGTATACCGGCAAATACGGAGTCTCGCTGCGGCTGTCGGGGCTCGATCCGGACAATGCGACCGCCCTGGAGCGCCTCATCGTGATCCATCCCGCCTGGTATGCCGAAGCGGACATGATCGACAAATGGGGCAAGCTCGGGCGCAGTTCGGGCTGTTTCGCGCTCGGTCGGCAAGACTACGCCGACACGCTGATGAGCCTTTACGGCGGGCGGCTGCTCTTCGCCGACCGCATCGGTGAGGGCTGAAACACCCCGGATCGACAGATTCGGCGCGCGGTGTTACGAGAATCGTATGTCAGTCAGCTTGATTGCCGCAAGGATCGACACGCCGCAGGATGCCCGGCAGGTGCGTTCGCGCAATGCCCTGTGCGGGGCGCTGCTTGAACTGCTCCAGGAAACGGCGTTCGACCAGATCACGATCCGCGAGATCTCGGCCCGCGCCGGAACCGGCTATGCCACCTTCTTCCGCCATTATCCCACCAAGGAAGCCCTGCTGGGAGACGTAGCGGCGGAGGAAATCTGCACGCTGATGGAAATGACCGACTCGATGATGAACGCGGCCGACCGGTTCGGTTCGATCCTCGAGATGTGCAGCTATGTCGATGACCACCGCAAGCTGTGGTCCGCACTGCTGACCGGCGGCGCCGCCGGGATCGTGCGCGAGGAGATGCTGCGGCAGGCAGGCACGCTGGGCGACGAAAGCCAGTGCCCCGACTGGCTGCCGCCCGACCTCGGGCGCCATATCGGCGTTTCCTCGGCCATCGACGTGCTGGTCTGGTGGCTGGGGCAGAAGGAGCCCTATACGCCCGAACAGATCGCCGTGATCCTGGACCGGCTGGTTATCAGCCCGGTCATGGACACGATGTTCGCAGGTCAAGCGCCTGTCTCGGGCTGAGACGAACGGCGTGGCGGACGTAGCGGAAATGACAGCCGATGGCCTTGCCCAGGCCGACTGGCCCACCTTCGGATGGCAGGTCGATGTGCGACCGGCGCTTGCTGCTGCGCTCGATGCAGGGCGGGCGGTAACGCTCGCCACGCTGTATCGCGTCGAAGGCAGCGCCCCGCGCGGCCCCGGTGCACAGATGCTGTTCGATGGCGACCAGGCAGTGGGCTATTTCTCGGGCGACTGCATCGAGGGCGACGTCGCGCGCCATGCCGCCGAAGTGCTGGCCAGCGGCGAGCCGCGCCACCTGCACTACGGAATGGGCAGTCCGTGGATCGACATCCGCCTGCGTTGCGGCGGCGCTCTACACATTTTCGTCGAACGGATCGATGCGGATTGTCCGGCAGCACACGGCCTGCTGGCGCGCGGCGAGGCGAGGCAGGTCTGTCTGTGGCAAAGCGACGGCAAGATGCGCGAGATCGCATCCGGCAGCGGACCCAGCCTCGCATACGGGCAGGAACCGTTCCGCTTTGCGCGGCGTTTCGACCCTGCTCCGCGCGTGATCGTGTCGGGCGGCGATCCGGGCGCGCTGGCCATGGCCAACCTTGCCATGCAGGCCGGTTTCGAGACGATTCTGGTGCGCCCAGGCGGCCCTGACGCACCGCCGCCCTTTCCGGTGACGCACTATTTGCGGGGCGAGCCCGCGGATGTGCTCGCCGAAGTGGGTATCGACGGCTGGACCGCCTATGTCGGCGCGACTCACGAGGATCATCACGATCTCGGCGGCTGCCTTGCGGCGCTGCGCGGCAAGGCAGCCTGGGTCGGCATGATCGGCGCGCGTTCGCGTTCCGAAGGGCGCATGGCGGCCTTGCGCGCGACGGGCGCAAGCGAGGAAGAACTGGCGCGCCTGCACCTCAATCCCGGCGATCCCGCGCTTGGCAAGGCTCCGTTCGAGGTTGCGACGGGTATCCTTGCCGAGGTCATGAAATCCTTCGCCCGGATCGGCGCCCAAAACGACCAGACCTCATGAAGCTCGCCGCCCTGGTGCTGGCGGCAGGCAAGGCCACACGGTTCGGCGGCGACAAGCTCTCCGCCCTGCTGGAAGGCGAACCGCTTCTGCATCATGCGATCCGCGCCGCGCGCGCAGCACCGGTCGAGCGGGTCGTGGTCGTGGCGCGCGAGGGGCTGGATGCGGGCGAGTGGCCGGGTGCGCCGGAAGTGAGGCAGATCGCCCTTGCCAGCGATGAGTTGTCCGCATCGCTCAAGGCAGGGATTGCCGCGGCAGGCGAAGTCGACGGCGCATTCGTCTTTCTGGGCGACATGCCGCGCGTACCCCACGGCCTTGCTGGCGAGCTTGCCACGGCCCTGGGCGATTGCTTCGCAGCCCTGCCTCGCCACAGGGGCAAGAGCGGTCACCCGGTGCTGCTGTCGGCGCGCAGCTTCGGCGACATTGCACGGCTCTCCGGCGACATGGGGGCGGGAAAGCTCCTGAAGGCGCGCGACGACGTGACCTATGTCGATTGCGACGATCCCGGCGTGCTGCTGGATGTGGACCGGCCGGAAGATCTGGCGCAGATATAGGTCCGATGTGATGAAGCCAAAGGTCAAAAAGGCCCTCTTGCGCGCAATCGAGGCGCACAAGTCGGGTAAACTGCAAGTAGCCGAACGTCAGTACAGAGCCATTCTCGCCGCAGTGCCTGAAAACCCCGACGCGAACCACAATCTGGGAATACTGGTCCTGACCGCCGGCAATCCTCAAGCGGCGCTCCCCTATCTGAAGGCGGCCCTCGAGGCCGACGCCAGACAGCAGCGTTTCTGGCTCAGCTATATCAATGCGCTGATCGATGCCGGACAGTATCCCGAAGCACGTCAGGTTATGGATTCAGGCAAGAGCAGCGGACTGGCAGGTGAACCTGTCGTCCAGCTCGAAAGGAAACTGGGCGCGGCGGAGGCGCAGACGCTCCCCGACCAATCCGGCGTCCCCGGTCGGCAGACTGTCGAAGCCTTGCTGTCTGCTTACAGATCCGGAAACCTGATCGAATCCGAACGCCTCGCCAGATCGATGTGCGCGAAATTTCCCGATTACGCCCTCGGATGGAAAGTTCTTGGCGCCGGTCTCGACCGGAGCGGGAAAACAGGGAATGCAGTCGAGCCGCTGCAACATTCCATTCGCCTCGCCCCGCAGGATTACGAGACGCACAATATGCTTGGTGTGGCGCTCAGAAGGCTGGGACGCTTCTCCGAAGCGGAGGCGAGCTGTCGCGAAGCAATCCGCCTCAAGCCGGACTTTCCCGAAGGACACAACAGCCTCGGCAATGCACTCAGGGATTCAGGCCAGATCGCGCAAGCCGAGGCGAGCTTTCGCGAAGCGATCCGCCTCAAGCCGGATTTTGCCGAGGCGCACCACAATCTCGGCACGGCACTGCAGCAGGTCGGCACGCTCGATGAGGCTATTGCCGCCTACAAGCGCGCGCTCGCGATCAAGCCCGACGATACGCTTGCCGAGGCGCAGATGCTGCACCTGATGCAGAGCATCTGCGACTGGAGCGATACCGCGCAGCTTGAGCAGGCCTGCGCACGATTGGGCGCCGATACAAGCGCCGTGGTCCCTTTCGCGATGCTCGCGATCGAGGACAATCCAGGCAGGCAACTGGCGCGCTCAAAGGCATGGGCGGCCAGGCAATACAGACAATCGCCGCTGCCGCTGCCGGGCAGGCCCGAGGCTCGCCCCGAGCGCCTGCGGGTCGGCTATTTCAGCGCCGACTTTCACGACCACGCGACGCTCTATCTGATGGCGGGCTTGCTGCGCAATCACGACAGGAAGCAGTTCGAACTGTTCGCCTACAGCTATGGAAGCATCAGGTCGGGCAAGTGGCGCAAAGGGGCGGAAGGGAATGTCGATCACTTCTTCGATGTCACCGATCAGGGAGATCGTGCGATTGCGGACCTGGCCCGGTCGCACGCGCTCGACATAGCGATCGACCTCAAGGGCTACACGCAGCACACGCGGTCGGAACTCTTCCAGTTCCGTCTCGCGCCGATCCAGATCAATTACCTTGGCTATCCGGGGACCATGGGGGCCGATTTCATCGATTATATCGTTGCCGACCCGATCGTCATCCCGGAGGAATCCCGCAAGTTCTACAGCGAGAAGATAATATACCTGCCGCGCAGCTATCAGCCGAATGACGATACGCGCGATATCGCTTCGGTTTCTGCCACGCGAACCGATTTCGGCTTGCCTGACAATGCGTTTGTCTTCTGCTGCTTCAATAATGCCAACAAGATAACTCCGGCCGAGTTCGATATCTGGATGCGCGTTCTCTCGAAAGTGGATCGCAGCGTCCTGTGGCTGATGAGATCGAATGGGTGGGCGCAAGAGAATCTGCGCCGGGAAGCGGAACGTCGCGGGATTTCGGAAAGCCGGATAGTCTTTGCGGACAAGCGCCCTCATGCCGAACATCTGGCACGGCACAGGCACGCCGATCTCTTTATCGACACGTTCAATTACAACGCACACACGACAGCGAGCGACGCGCTCTGGGCGGGTCTTCCGGTCGTGACGAAAGCGGGGCAGCAGTTCGCGGCACGCGTGGCGGCAAGCTTGCTGAACGCCGTCGGTCTGCCGGAACTGATTACGACGAGCGAGGCCGATTACGAGGCGTTGATCGTCGATCTCGCGACTGAACCGGACAAGCTCGGCGAGATAAGGGAGAAGCTGGCCGCCAATCGCTTGAGGGAACCCCTGTTCGATACGGAGCGATACACGCGCGACTTCGAGAGCGGCCTGCGTCAGGCCTATGATCTCTACTATGACGGTGAAGCTGCTCGGGACATTTCAGTCTCGGCATCGCATTAGGCCCGCCCCGTCTCGGGCGAAAGCTGCGCCGGATCGATCCCTTCCGCGCGCCATGTCGCCATCCAGCGCGCTTCCACCCCGGTATCGAACAGTACGTCCGCGCGGCCCTGCGCGGCATACCACCCGTGGCGTTGCATCTCGCCTTCGAGCTGGCCCGGTCCCCAGCCCGCATAGCCCAGCGCGACCAGCCAGCGGCTCGGCCCGCGCCCCTCGGCAATCGCGCGCAGCACGTCGAGCGAGCTTGACAGCGCGCCGATCGGCTGCACCTCGATGGTGTCCGCGCCCGCCCAGTCGGTCGAATGGAGAACGAAGCCCCGCCCCGGCTCGACCGGACCGCCATGATGGATCGCGCAGTCCGGCGCGACACCGGGATCGAGGTCCAGCTCCTCAAGGATTGCGTGCAGGCGCACGCCCTCGCGCAGATGGCCGACATCGAGCGCCATCGCGCCATGCTCGTCGTGCACGCACATCACGTTGACGCTGCGGGCAAAGCGCCTGTCGAACATTCCCGGCATGGCCAGCAGCAGGCGACCGGACAGATACTGCGGTTCTTCCATCGCCACCGATCCTAGCCGGTTGCTGAAACGGAACAAGGTGATTGCGGCGCGCGGGTCGCCCGGTCTATCGACGCGCTGCTTCCGCCTATGGCTGGCGGGCGAAGGAGTGACCATGTCCCAGCTGTTCGAGCTTGCACCCGATCCTGTCCTCGAAATGACGGGCAGCGACGCATGCTTCCCGGTCGGGCGGATCTTCTGCGTCGGGCAGAACTATGCCGCCCATGCCCGCGAAATGGGCTTCGAACCGCAGCGTGAGGCGCCGATCTTCTTCACCAAATCCCCGGCGGCGGTCTGCCATTCGGGCAGCACGATCGCCTATCCGCCGGGCACGGAGAATTGCCACTACGAGGTGGAGCTGGTGGTTGCGCTCGGCAAGGGCGGATTTCGCGTCGCACCAAGGGATGCTCTCGGGCTGGTTGCCGGATACGGCGTCGGGATCGACCTCACCCGGCGCGACCTGCAGAACACAGCGCGCGGCAATGGCCACCCGTGGGACACCGGCAAGGATTTCGAGAATGCGGCAATCCTCGCCCCGCTGACTCCCGCCGACCGGTTTGGCGAGCCGGGTGCGCAACCTATTAGCCTGACGCAGAACGGCGAGGTGAGACAGGAGGCGGACCTCGGCCAGATGATCTGGTCGGTGCCCGAACTGATCGCCGAATTGTCGAAGCTCTATCACCTCGCGCCCGGCGACCTCATCTACACCGGAACGCCGGCAGGCGTCGGACCGGTGGCGCCGGGTGACAGGCTGGTCGGCCGCGTGGAGGGCCTTGTCGATCTCACGCTTGAAATCGGTGAACCGGAATAGCCCGGTGACCCGCAACCGGCTCCTTTGGGTCAGCCTTGCAATGGCGTTGCAACTGCCTTGCACTGCGGTTGCACAGGACGCCGAACCGCGCACGGCCATCGTCGTCACCGGGCGCGGACTCGGCGACACGGCATCCATGCCCGCCTATCGCACCAGCGAGCTGGGCCGCGAAGCTGTCGTGTCGAGCGCCTCGGGCCGGATCGAGGACGTTCTATCGGGAGTGGCGGGATTCCAGCAGTTTCGCCGGTCCGACAGCCGCTCGGCGAACCCGTCGGCGCAAGGTGTGACGCTGCGCGCGCTTGGCGGCAACGCCACCAGCCGGGCATTGGTGCTGCTCGACGGAGTGCCGATGGCGCACCCGTTCTTTGGCTACATTCCGCTGAGCGCCATTGCGCCCGAAAGGCTTGCAAATGTGCGGGTTACGCACGGCGGAGGGTCCGGCCCGTTTGGCTCCGGCGCGGTTTCGGGCACGATCGAACTGACCAGCGCAGGGCCGGAGACACTTGGCCCGTGGGCCGCCTCGGCACTGGTCAACGATCGGGGCGAAAGCGAACTTTCGGCGCTGGCCGCGCCGCGCCTCGGGCAGGGTTATGCCGTGATTTCAGGGCGATGGGACCGGGGTCAGGGCTTTTTTACAACGCCGCGCGACCAGCGCGTTGCCGCCGCTTCGCGCGCCAGCTTCGACGGCTGGTCCACCTCGTTGCGAGCAGTCGCCCCGCTCGATGCGCGGACCGAACTGCAATTCGGCGGCCTCCTGTTCGACGATCGCCGGACCCTGCGCTTCGACGGCGCGGATTCGACATCCTCGGGACAGGACACAAGCCTGCGGATCGTCCATCGCGGCGACTGGCAGGTCGATGCACTCGGCTATGTTCAGGCCCGCGATTTCAGCAACATAGTCGTCAGCTCCACCCGCTTCGTGCCGGTGCTCGACCAGCGCGCCACGCCTTCGACCGGGCTCGGCGGAAAGATCGAAGTGCGCCCACCGATGGGCGAAGAGATCACCTTGCGGCTGGGCGCGGACCTCAGGATCGCGAGAGGGCGTATGGAAGAGGAAGCTTTCAGCGCCTTTTCCGGCCTGCGCACCGCGATCCGGGTGGCGGGAGGGCGCACGCAGGACATCGGCCTGTTCGCCGAAGGCGACGTGGCGCTCGGACCGGTGGTGCTCACGGCAGGTGCCCGTGCCGACCGCTGGAGCGTGACCGGCGGCTATTTCGATACGCAGGATGGCCTGGGCGCGCCGGTTTCTTCCGAGCTGTTTGCGAACCGCTCGGGATGGGCCGGATCGTTCAGGGGCGGCGCGCTGTGGCAGACAGGTGGCGGGTTCTCGCTGCGGGCAGCGGCCTATACCGGGCTGCGCCAGCCGACGCTCAACGAGTTGTACCGGCCCTTCGTCGTGTTCCCGGTAGAGACGCGCGCCAATGCGCAGCTTGCAAACGAGCGGCTCGAAGGTTTCGAAGCGGGAATCGATTTTTCGCGAGGCGACGCCCTGCGTCTCTCGCTGACCGCGTTCGAGAACCGGCTGAAGAACGCCATTGCCAACGTCACGATTGACGAGAACCTTCGCCAGCGGCGGAATGTCGATGCGATCCGTGCGCGCGGGATAGAGGCGGCGGCTGGCCTGCACTTCGCCGCATGGTCGCTGGACGCCTCGCTCGCCTGGACCGACTCGCAGGTTCAGGGGAGCGGCGCGGCGGCGGCGCTTGACGGCAAACGGCCCGCTCAGGTTCCGAAAGTGGCCGCAAGCGCGACCCTGGCCTGGCATCCGGGACCCGGCTGGCGACTGGCGGCGACGCTGCGTCACACCGGCAGCCAGTTCGAGGACGATCTCGAAAGCGACGTTTTGCCCGCCGCGACAACGCTCGATGCCTTCGCCGAAGTGCCTTTGTGGAGCGCGCTAACGCTGGTCCTGCGCGGCGAGAACCTGACCGACGAGCGGATCGTCACCCGCAATCAGGCCGGGTCGATCGATCTCGGTGCGCCACGCACCTTGTGGCTCGGACTCAAATTGCGCGGCGGGCACTGACAGGATAGAGCCGCAACATGTCCCGCCTCACGGTCAACGAACATCCGGTCGAATTCCGTATGGACCCGCAGACGCCGCTGCTGTGGGCACTGCGCGACGCCGCGAACCTTACCGGCACCAAATACGGCTGTGGCAACGGCGATTGCAGCGCCTGCATGGTCATGGTCGATGGCGAGGCGCTGCGCTCCTGCCTCATAACCCTCGCCGAAAGCGAGGGCCGGTTTGTCACCACCATCGAAGGCCTTTCACACGATCGGTCGCATCCGGTGCAGCAGGCCATGGTCGCCGAACAGGCAATCCAGTGCGGATTCTGCACGCCGGGCATCGTCATCGCGGCAGCCTCGCTTCTGGCCCGGAACTCCGATCCGAGCGACGAGGAAATCAGGGCCGCGATACCCAATCTGTGCCGCTGCGGAGTCTATCCGCGGCTTGTGCGAGCGATCCGCCGCGCGGGCCGGGTGATGCGCCGCGAGGAAACGATCAGTGCCGCCCCCGCTCCCGGCATCGCGCCGGAAGACGCGGCGCAGGCGGTTCCGGCGCTGAAGCCTCGCTAGGGTCGGGACCATTAATTCTTCGAGACAGGAGCAGAAAACATGAAGGCAACGATCTGGCACAACCCGAAGTGCGGCACGTCCCGCAACACCCTTGCGATCCTTGAGGAAACGCCCGGCGTGGATGTGACCGTGATCGAGTATCTCAAAGCGCCACCCTCGGCGGAAAAGCTTGCGCAGCTCTATCGCGATGCCGGGATCACGCCGCAACAGGGTTTGCGGATCAAGGGCACCGACGCCGAGGATCGGGGCTTGCCGCAAGCCAGCGATGCCGATGTGTTGGCCGCCATGGCAGCCGAGCCGATCCTGATCGAGCGCCCGCTGGTCGAGACCGACAAGGGCGCACGGCTGTGCCGCCCCAAGGAAACGGTCCACGAGATACTCTGACAGTTCGGGGACACTTCACTTGCATTGGCTTGACTAATCTGCGACGCAATTTCACGCGCTGATCGTCTTCAACTACGCGGGGTTTCCCTTCAGCATGACAGGTTCCGAGCTTGCCCGGCAGGCCTTGCCGCAACGCCTGGGCACGAGAATCAAGCGCACTTTCGGGGCATGGGGCGTTTTCTTCGAAGGCTTTCTCAAGCATCCGGTGATGGTCGGATCGATCATTCCGAGCTCGCGCTTCACCATCGACAAGATGCTCGCCCCGGTTGACTGGGACGAGTGCAAGCTGTTCGTCGAATACGGCCCCGGCGTCGGCACCTTCTGCCAGCCGGTGCTCGACCGGTTGCGGCGCGACGGGGCGCTGATCGTCATCGACACCAACCCGCTGTTCATCGATTACCTGCGCAAGACTATTGCCGACAGCCGCTTCACCGCAGTGCTCGGCAGTGCCGAGGACGTGCGCGAGATCGTCGAGGCCCATGGCCACCAGCATGCCGACTATGTGCTGTCCGGCCTGCCGTTCTCCACTTTGCCCGATGGCGTAGGTCCGGCGATCGCCAAGGCCACGCACGAAGTGCTGCGGGAAGGCGGAGCGTTTCTGGTCTACCAGTTCTCGGCGCGCGCGCGCGATTTCATGGCGCGCCATTTCCGCCGGATCGACCAGGGTTTCGAGGCTCTGAACATTCCGCCCTGCCGCCTCTTCTGGGGCTGGAAGGACGCCGCAGAGGACGCCTGACCTCTACTCGAAAGTCGCGCGCACGGAATCTGGCGTTTGTCCCGCGAGCTGGCGATGCGTCGCAGCGACAATCGCCACGAAATAGAGCGCCATTACCGCATTGAGCGCCGATGAAACCACAGCGCCTGTAACCTCGCCGGCATGGGCGCCGCCGATCAGCGATGCGAAAATCCCGACAACTGCGACGATCACCGAAGTGACGACCAGGAAGGCGACGCCCACCAGCACGTAGAACACCGCGATGCGCAGGCTGTTGCCCGTGGTCAGGCTCCACGACCGCTTGAGCGCCGCCACCGGATTGCGCTCACCCTCCACGGCGATGACAGGCCCGACCAGCGAGGTCTTGATCCCGGCATAGATCACCAGAACGCCGACCATGACAATCCCGACTACGGCAAGTGCGGCAACGCCGGTGACCGAGGCGAGCCCAAAAACAGCGCCGCCGACAAGGCCGACTGCGATCCCAAGGATGAGCTGCGCCAGTACATAGGGCACGATCCCCTTGACGCCGCCGCCGATCGCCTCGCCCACGGTGGGGCGGCTCCGGTCTGTCAGCAGAGTGAGCAGCGCCAGCGTGCCCGCAGCCTGAAACAACACGGTCGGGACGAGGATCGGCAGGATCGAAATGTAATAGTCGCTGATGACCGCGGCCATCGCCTTGCTGTCCATGCCCGCGGTCGGCTCGGGCGGCGGAAAAAGCATGGCAAGCGCCAGATTGGGCAGCAGGAAGAACACGCCCGCGAGCGCCAGCACGACGTCCCGGTTTGCCCGGATCGCCGACGATGCCTCTTTCCATGCCAGGTTGCTGTCGAACGTCATGTCGCTCCTTCCGCCGCGCGTGCTCTTGATAACAGCGGCCAATATCGCCACGCAATGCTGCATGGACCAGCGCGAACCAATCGAACAGCGCATTTCGCAAGAGCCGGTCGTCTATCGCGACGCACTGGACGAAATGACGCAGCGCAACGAGGCGATTGCGGCAGGCGAGGCAGACGAGCTGATCTGGCTGCTCGAACATCCACCGGTCTATACGGCGGGCACCAGCGCAGCGGCGAACGAACTGCTCGATCCGCGCTTCGAGGTCGTCGCGGCCGGGCGTGGCGGGCGATATACCTATCACGGACCGGGCCAGCGGATCGCCTATGTGCTCCTCGATCTTTCCGGACGCGCGCGCGACGTGCGCGGTTACGTCCACGCGCTCGAGGGCTGGGTGATCGATACCCTTTCCGATTTCGGCGTCCACGCATTTCGCGCCGAAGGGCGGATCGGCATCTGGACGCAGGACGTGGACGGCAGCGAGGCCAAGATCGGCGCTATCGGCGTGCGCATCCGTCGCTGGGTAACGATGCACGGCCTTTCGGTGAACATTGCGCCCGACCTGTCGCATTTCTCCGGTATCGTGCCTTGCGGCATTGCCGATTACGGCGTCACCAGCCTTGAAAAGCTTGGCAAACAGGTCAGCGTGGCGCAATGGGACGCGGCGCTGCTGGCACGAGCCGACGAGTTTCTCGCGCGTCTCGACCAGCCATGTCCGCAGGAGAACGATCGATGATCCCCTTGCCGCGTCTCTTACCGCTTGCAGTGGCAGTGCTGGCGCTGTCCGCATGCGGCTCCGGCAACAGCGATACGGGCGGTCAGGCGTCTGGCAGCAAGGTGCTCGAAGGGTCGATCGGCGACGACATGATCCCCTATGAGAAGCTCAGATCGGAAGCGCCACCGGCCAAGATCGAGGCGGACGAGAATGGCCCGCCGCAAGCAGGAGCTTCGACTGCCAGTGCCGCCAACACCGGCCCCGACCCCGTGGTGCCCGATCCGATGCGGTCGCTCGCTCCCGCAAGCGGTGAGGTCGAGACGCCCGACGATTGAGCGGCAAGGTCAGAGCGGCCTTGCGTAAATCCGGTATTCGCGGTTGACCTTGCTGTCGATGGCATCGGCAATGGCGACCATTCCCTGATTGTCCTCGAGGATCCAGCCGATCTCGCCACGTCTGGCGCCATATCTGGTCGTCGCTGCGCGGCGAATATATTCGATCATCATGAAAGCCAGCTGGCTGGCAAGTCGACTCGATTGCAGATGCTTGCGCACGCCCATCAGCGGCACGCGCATGTCGGCATTGCGCGGCTTCCTCAGCCACAGCAGCAGCTTCAGCAGGCCCAGCACCGAGGGCTTGCCATTGCGACCGTTGAGCCGTTTCTGGGGCTGGTTGAGATCGGGCAGAGTCATCATGAAGGCCACCGGCTCGCCATCGTATTCGGCGATGCGGATCAGGTCGGGGTGGACCAGCGGCTTCAGTTTCTTCGCGGTATAGGCGATCTCTTCAGGCGTGAACGGCACGAAGCCCCAGTTGTCGGACCAGGCATCGTTGAGGATGTCGCAGATAATCGCCGCTTCGGCATCGAAATTCGCGAGTTCGACCTTGCGCACCTTGATGCGCGCATTCTTTTCGCCCGACGACACGATCCGCCCGATCAGCGGCGGGAATTCGCTGGTCACATCGAGGTCATAAGTGCGCAGCGTCTTGACCGTTTCGTAGCCCAGCGCCTCGATCCATTCGTGATAGCGCGGATTGTGATGCGCCATCATCAGCATCGGCGAGTGATCGAACCCGAGCGTCTGCACGCCGGGCTCCTCCCAGACCGACAGGTTCATCGGCGCCAGCACCCGGTTCATGCCCTGCGCGCGCAGCCATTCCTCGGCCACGGCGATCAGCGCGCGCGCGACCTGCTCGTCCTCGGCTTCCAACGCGCCCCAGTTGCCGGTACCCGGCCCCATGCCCTGCTCCGGTGGCTGGGCGAGCGCCAGCTTGTCGATATGCGCCGAAATGCGTCCGACAACGCGCCCGTCGCGCCGCGCCAGAAACAGCTTCCAGCGGGCATGGGCGAAGAACGGGTTCTTGCCCGGCGTGAACTTCTCGATCTCTTCGCTGCGCAGGTTGGGAACCCAGTTGCGATCGCCCGCGTTCAGCCGATAGGCGAGATCGACGAATGCGCCGAGATCGCGCTTGCCCGCAACCGGGGTGACGGTGACGCCGCTCATGTCAGGAAGCCGCGCCGGTTCAGTCTTTGGCCATGGCGCGGCGGCGCGGATGGCCACTGGCGATGCCGCCCGACAGTTCCTTCACCCATGGGTAGGTGACGGCCACATCCTCGGTATAGCCGAGGTTGAAGACGGTCGGGCTGCGGTCGGGCCGGTCCTTCTTCTCGTAATAGGTGCCGAGCAGGCGGTCCCACACGTAATTGGTGATGCCGTAATTTCCGTCCTCGTCGAAGTAGTGATGCTCGTTGTGGCGCTGCTTCATGAACTGCACCCATTTCCACTTCGGCTTGAACGAGAGGTGCTGAATGCAGTGCATGAACTCGTAATAGCAGGTTGTGAGAATCCCGGTGGCCAGCGCTGCAAAGGCCCCGCCCGGCCCGCCGATCGCCCAGCCCAGCGGCACCGTCGCAATGGCGATGGTCGGTAGCGTGGTGTGCAGCGCGCCGAACAGCACTTCGAGATGGTTCGGGTCCTGATGGTGGTCGTAATGGATGCGCTTCCAGGTCGGCGACAGCCACTTGATCCGATACATCCACTGGCCGTGCAGGACATACTGGTGGAGCAGGTGCCACACCAGCGGATAGATGACGACCGCCGCGCCAATCGCACCCAGCGTCTGCCACAGGCCCGCAGGCCATAGCGCCCAGCCCAGCGCGCACAGGGCCGCAATCGCGAGATAGGCGACGATGGTGTAGTGCTGGAAATAGGCGGTCACGAGCTGGCCCAGCGTCATCCGGTCCAGATAGTGCGAGCGTTTCCAGAACGGCAGATGGCTGTCGTCGGCAATCGTATGGTTCACGTTGGTTCGATCCTCGGGCATTGCTTGGCCCGATAGCAGAATTGGGATTCGCGCGCCAATGGTGCATCTTTGCGGCGCGAATGGGGCAGAGGAACGAAACGGGCCATGGCAATCGACCAGCATCTATTGCTCGATCCGACGGTTATGGACGATCCCTACCCGTTCTACGACCGCCTGCGCGCCGTAGCGCCGATATGGCAGACGGGGCCGGAAAACATCTTCGCGGTCACTTCGTTCGAACTGCTGGCCGAAGCGGCGCGGCGCATCGAGGACTTCTCCTCGGTAATGAACTGCTTCCTCTACAAGAGCGAAGACGGCGTGCTGGCCAGGCTCGCCACCGACCTTGGCGAGCCAACGCTGGCCGTCGCCGATCCGCCGGTCCACACGGCGCACAAGCGCATGATCTTCCCGAAGTTCGTTTCGGCGCGCATGGCGCTGATCGAAAACGAACTGACGCAATATGCAAACGCCTGCATAGACCGGGCGTTGGACATGGGACGCTTCGATTTCATGAGGGAGATCGGCGTGGCCGTGCCGATCCGCGCCATCTCCATGCTGATCGGCTTTACCGACAGCAACGATGCGTTGCTCGCGCGCACCGCATTCCAGCTTGTCGAGCTGACTTCGGCGGCGCGCACGCTGGAGCAGATGGGGCAGATACAGCTCAACCACGAGGAAATCCGGGCGTGGATGACCGACCAGCTCGAGCGGCGCGCGGGCGGTGAAAGCGAGCACCTGCTCGATGCCGTCAAGGCAGCCGTCGATTCGGGACAGTTCAATCACGATCAGGCGATGACGACAATGATGACGCTGCTTGCCGCCGGCGGCGAGTCGACATCGAGCCTGCTCGGCAACGCCGTGCGGCTGCTTGCCGAGAACCCTCAGGTGCTCGCGCGACTCAAGGCCGATATGTCGCAGGTTCCCTCCTTCATCGAGGAGGCGTTGCGTCTTGAATCACCGTTCCGCAGCCACCTGCGTTCCGTGCCGCACGACACTTCACTGGGCGGTGTGGACCTGCCCACCGGATCGACCCTGCTGATGATGTGGGGCGCGGCGAACCGCGATCCCGCCAAGTTCGAAAACCCCGCAGCGATAAATTATGGCCGAAAGCTCCAGCACGTCGCATTCGGGCGCGGCATTCACCTGTGCGTCGGCGCGGCGCTGGCGCGGATGGAGGCGCGCATCGTCCTGACGGCACTGCTCGAACGGGATAGCTTCCCCGTTCTGGACGATACTGCTTCGCCGCAATGGGAATACAGCCTGCAGGTGCGCCGCCATTCCCTGCTGCCGATGCTCTGGGCGGCATAGCAATGGACAGGTGTTGCCGCACGCGATAGCGCAGGTGCAGGGAGCGGCCATGGACTACCAGACACTTGAGATCGAACGGCGCGGCGCGGCCGAATGGGTAACGCTCAACCGACCCGATCGCTTGAACGCCATCGACACCGTGATGACAGCCGAATTGTCGCATTACTTCGGCGCGCTTTGCGAGAACCGCGAAGTGCGCGTCGTCGTCCTGCGCGGAGCGGGCCGCTCGTTCTGCGCGGGCATGGACCTCAAGGAACATGCCGAAGGCGTCACCGAACCGCCATTCGGGCGCGGTCTGGCCCAGCAGGGCACCATGTCCGAGATCTACATGCGGATGCGGCGCTGCCCGCAACCGATCATTTGCCTGATCCACGGCGCAGCGGCGGGCGGCGGCTTTGCCTTCGCGCTTGCTTCCGACATTCGCATTGCCGGAGAAAGCGCGCGGATGAACGCCGCTTTCATTCGCATCGGCCTCAGCGCCTGCGACATGGGCACGAGCTACTTCCTGCCGCGTCTGGTTGGCGTCTCGGTGGCGTCCGAACTGATGCTGACCGGCCGTTTCGTCGACGCACGGCGCGCGCTCGCGGTGGGGCTGGTGTCCGAAGTGGTGCCCGACGATCAGCTCGAACAGGCAGCGCAGAGCTATATCGACGACATGCTGGCGACCACGCCGATGGGCCTGCTGCTCACCAAGGAAGGGCTGAACATGGCAATCGATTCGCCCAGCCTCGAACACGCCATGGCCATCGAAAACCGCCAGCAATTGCTGGTCGGGCGCAGCGAGGATTTTCGTGAGGCCGTGGCCGCACGAAGCGAAGGCCGCAAACCGCAATGGAAGGGAAAGTAACGAGAATGCCGCTGACCATCGATCCGCCGGTAAAACTGGATACCGATCTTACCGGGCGCGTTGCCCTTGTTACGGGCGCATCGTCGGGCCTCGGCTGGCGGTTCGGGCAAGTGCTCGCTGCCTGCGGAGCGAAAGTGGCGATTGCCGCGCGCCGCACCGACAAGCTGGAAGAGCTGGCGGAAATCATCGCCAAGGCTGGCGGCACCGTTCTGCCAGTCGAGCTTGACGTGTCCGATGTCGAAGCTGGCCCGCCGGTCTTCGACCGGATCGAGGCGGAACTCGGACCCGTAGACATTCTCGTCAACAACGCCGGGGTCAACGCGGCAGGTTGGGCCTCGCGCATGTCGCTCGAACAGATCGACACCGGCATCGATACCAATTTTCGCGGTCCATGGGTGCTGTCGGCGGAATTCGCCAAGCGCCACATTGCGCGCAAGGGAGAGGCAGGCTGGATCGTCAACGTGGCCTCGATCGGCGCGTTCTTCTATTCCGGCGTTATCGCCGGTTCGCTCTATGCAGTGACCAAAAGCGCCATGGTGCGTATGACAGAGGTGCTTGCCAAGGAATGGGCGCCCTATCACATCAACGTTAACTGCATCGCGCCGGGCACCATCGCCTCGGAAATGGTGCAAGGCATGATCGACCGGCGCGGCACGGACTTCATCGATGCCTTCCCGCGCAAACGCCTGGGCTATCCCGACGATCTCGATTCGACGCTGCTGTTCCTCGTCTCGCCCAGCTCGCGGTTCGTCACCGGCACGGTGATCAAGGCCGACGACGGGCAGCTGCCGCGATAGGCCCCCGCGAGGGTGACACAAGTGACACCTGTCCGGTGTGGTGTCCGCATGTCGAGAGGCGCGGAATTGTGCGGGTTTGGCATGCGAAAGTAACACATCCTCAATAGGCGAGAGAATGCACCTTGGTCGAGGCTGCGCAGATTGGCCACAGGCTATCGAGAAGGCGGCAATGTTCTACATGGCTTGGCCGGGAGGATAAGCGGTTAAGCCAAGGTAGGAAAGGCGGTGGGCTCTGGTGAAGGTTGCAGCTCAAATCCACGTCAACAGCTCGCTTTGCCTTGCTGATGATGGCGCAAGGCACACTGTCTCGGAGCCGAGCGGAGCATTCGTCGCCACCATTTCCAACAATCCTGATGCTGGACCGTTCGCTAGGCGCGCTTTGCAAGTGGAAATGGTATTCGACGCCCCAAACCTTGACGACGTGCGCGACCTCGCTCTCGACAAATTGGTACCACTTCTCAACGCACTTGCGTTTACGACCGGCGCGAGCTTTTCCGATCCTGTGGTGATTCAGGCATTTGATTGGACACCTGGTTTGACTGAGCGAGAGGCCCGCTATTTCAGTTCCCCTCAAGCATCGATCAGCACAAAGGAATTGTCTGGTGAGCTGCTCGCAACATCTGAGCGCGTAATGGCAATTCATGCGGATGAAGTGAGTCGATCGGCCATGCGGTGGTATCGTCTCGGCCTTGGTGCGAAAGATCTGGAAGAGCAGTTTTCGTATTTCTGGTATGCGGTTGAAATTGTGGCGGAGGCGCTCAAAGAGAGCGGCAAGATCGCACCAAAATGTCCTCAATGCGCTGCGGATTTGTTCTGCCCAAAATGCAATTCTGTCCCCATGCGCCGTCGGTTTGGAACAGAGGCCATCCGGGACTTGATCTGTAGCGTCGCCCCAAGCGAAGCAGACACAGATGAACTAGTGCAGACGCTCTCTAAGATTAGGAACACGCTGCAACATGGTCGGAGCATCTCATCGATCAGCGACAGATTGCCATGTACTAAGGAGCAAGCTGTAAATGTACTGTCGCGAATCGCGTGGCGAGGGATCACTCGGCTTGCAGATCAAAATCAAGACCCCCGGCCGCGCGAGGCCATGGTGATGATACAGTCTGACGACGTCATCAATCGCGGATTGACGGCTGGGGTGCAGGTCCGGACGCAATTGACCGGTGGCGATCCTCAAGAACCAGACCTTCGTTTTGCACCAGCCATTGAAATCAGCCTGGTGGTCGAAGGGACGAACTACACGTTTGACGGTTCAAAATTGGACGATCGTGGGAAAGGCGGCGCCCAGCCAGAGAGGAAACACCCAAGCCAGCCAGACCCCGGTTCAAGCCCGGGGTAATGGCCTAGCAAAATCACCTCACCACATCGATCCCGTAAAGCTCGGCGCAGTTGTCGCGCAGGATGCGCTCCTTGTTCTCGCGCGACAGGCCCTCGGTCTGCTCGGCAATGATCTCCTGGCTCCACGGCCAGGTCGAATCCGAATGCGGGAAATCGTTGGCCCACATCAGCCGTTGCGGGTTCATGTAGTCGGCGAACAGGAACGCCGTGTAGTCATCCTGGAAAGTCAGCCAGATGTTTTCCTTGAAATACTCGCTCGGCAGCTTGGGCAGATCGGCATAGCCGTTCCAGTGCCGGTGCCGCCGGTAGTAGTGATCCATGCGGTACATGTAATGCGGCGCCCAGCCGGCATCCGCCTCGACGCAAACCAGCTTGAGGTTCGGGTGCCGCTCGAAAATGCGGCCGAAAATGAACATCGAGAGGATATCCTGGCAATTGCGCACGATCCCGAAAGTGCGCGCAACGCCCGGTCCGCGACCGCCCTCGCGCGAGGGAACGGCGGCGCGCTTGCCGCCAAGGATGTTGTTGCCCTCGATAAAGCTCTTGGTCATGCCGCCGGTCAGCACATGGAAACTGAGTGGAATGCCCATTTCCTCGGCCACGGCGAAGAACGGATCCCACAGCGGCTGATCGTAATCCTCCGGCGTTTCCGGCTCGCCCGGCATCATCACGCCGCGAAAACCCATGTCATGGATCGCGCGCAGATCGGCAATCGCCTGCTCAGGCGACAGCATGATAAGCTGGCCGAGGCCATAGATGCGGTCGGGCGCTTCGGCGCAGAAGGTCTCAAGCCAGCGGTTGTACGCCCAGGAGCAGGCATGCTTGTATTCGCCGTCCGGGTGGTTGCAGATCAGCATGTTGACGGTGGGGTAGATGAATTCGGCCTGGACCCCGTCGCGGTCCTGATCCGCCACACGGTATTTCGGATCCCAGCCCGAAAGATGAAGATCGGAGAATTTCTCGTCGGTGACCTTGATGTCTTCCGGGTTCTTGCCCGCTGCAGCCAGCAGGCCGAGTGCGATCGGCCGCGCGAAGCCCTCGATGAAGAATGCTTCGCCATTCTTTTCGAGGTCGGTGGCAACATAGGGCGCGCGGTCGCGGAACGCCGGGTCGATGAAATCGACATACATGTTGGGCGGCTCGGTGATGTGCGAGTCGGCGGAAACGGCGAGGATCGGGCGGGTATCGTCCGTGCTCTCTTCGCGGGTCAGTTCGGCAACTGTCATCGACTTGTCTCCTGTTTCACGCTGGCTGCAATTGCTTGCCCAGCATCATGCGGGCTTCTTCGGGTGTGGCGACCTCGCGGCCATGTTCGCGGGCCATGGCAGCAATGGCTCGGACAACGTCGGCATTGGTGGGCTGGCCAAGCGAGGCGTAGGTGGTGTCGCCCAGCCCCGCCGAAACATGCCCGCCTTCGCGCAGGATCATGGGCAGAAGATCGAAAATCTCACGCCCGCCGCACAGCACGCTCCATTCCATCGCCTCGTCCGGCATATTGTCGAGATAGGCGCGCAGGCCCGCTTCGGTGGCTGGATGGCCCATGATGCCGCGTTCGCCCGAGAGCACCAGGGTCACGAATGCGGGAGCGGGAACCAGCCCGGCGGCGAGGAACGCGCCCGCCAGCCGAAGGTTGGGGATCGACCAGGAACACAGCTGCGGCCTGATTCCCCATTCGCGCATGCGACCAGCCATATAGCGCAGGTTCGCACCGGTGTTCACATAGACCGCGCCGTCACCGACGAACTCGCCCGCCTGCCAGTCGAACATGTCGATGTTGTTGGAGCCGGTGTCGAGCGGGGCCATGTCCGGCGCGAGACCCATTTCGGCCAGCGCCTTGATGTGCGCCATGCGCTCGTCCGGACCAGCGCCCCCGAAGAACTGGCCCAGCGTCGGGTGGATCAGCACGTCGCTCTTCTCGCGGATGCCCGAAACGATCTGGCGATAGACCTCGGGGTCGCTCGTCTCGTTGCCGGCGGCGTCGCGGCCATGAAAATGGACGATGGCCGCGCCCGCCTCGGCGCAGGCAATCGCATCGGCGACGATCTCGTCGGGCGTGTAGGGAACGTTCGGGTTCGCGTCCTTGCGCGCCGTCTCGTTCATCCGGACTTCGATGATGAGCTTCTTCATCGCGACTCTCCCGAAGGGGAGAGTAATCCAATCACGAATGATACGCTACTGTCCGTTTGCGCGGCGACTGCTGCCGCTATTCCTCGGTGCGAATCAGCACCGTCTCACCCACCAGCGCGAACAGGATGAACGGCGCCCAGGCGGCGACGATGGGCTGGTAGCCGCCGAAATTGCCCATGGCGAGCGCGGCATTGTCGACCACGAAGTAGGCAAAGCCAAGCGCCATGCCGATCACCGCGCGGATCAACAGCTGGCCTGATCGCGCCAGTCCGAAACCTGCCACGGCGCCGAGCAGAGGCATCAGCAGGGCAGAGAGCGGCCCGGACAGCTTGTGCCACCAGGCCGCGTCGAGTTCGCTGGTGCGCCTTCCGGCAGCCTTCAGCGCGGCAATCGAGCGCGACAGCTCGAAGATGTTCTGCGCGTCGGCATCGACCTTGCTGATCCGCACCTGCGCCGGGGTTATGCCAGGCGCGACCGTGACGCTTGCGAGTTTCGTATTTTTCATCCCGGCAAGATCGAAGCGCACCGCCTGCTCAAGCTTCCAGCCCGGCGCGGCATAGCTCGCGCGCGGTGCGCGAATCTGCTCGACTATCATGTCGTGGCTGTTACGCCGGTAATAGGTGACCTGACGCATATGCATGCCTTGTTCGCCATCGGTGACGACCCCGGCGGCAAGGATATGCTGGCCGTCCGACAGATAGACATTGTCACGCACGCTCGACGCGCGCGGAACCGGCCCGTAGTCGACCGCCTTCCACGCCTCCAGCGTGGCCGTGGCGCGCGTGACCACGCGCTCGTTGAAGGCGAAGCTGACCAGCGAGATCGCCAGCGCAGTGAGAATCAGCGGGGCAAGCACCTGATGCGCGGAAAGGCCCGCCGCCTTCATCGAGATGACCTCGGAATTCTGGTTGAGTGTTGCCAGGGTTATGATCGTCGCCAGCAGCACGGAGTAGGGCAGGAAGCGAGCGATGAGTTGCGGCACACGCAGCGAAACGTAATGCAACAGCTGCGCCTCGCCATTTCCGGCATACTCCAGAATATCGCCGCTCTCGCCCAGCAGGTCGAGGATCATCAGGACCAGCACGAGCATGACCAGCACGGCAAGAATGCGCGTAATGAACAGCCGCGAAAGATAGAGCACCAGCGTGCGCGACGGGAAGAATTCCATTTCCATCATTCAGCCGGGGCCGGGGTCGGTTCGAAGGTGGGCAACACCTTCTGACGCCTGAGCAGCGAACGCAGGCGCTTGCCTGCGCTGCTGGCGAATTTCTCGAGCCAGCCGATCGCCTGACCGCCGGGCACATAGGCTACGCGGTAATACATCCAGAAGATCAGTGCCGCGAAGACTGCGAACGGCCCCCAAAGGGCCAGTGCGGGATCGATCCGGCCAAGCGACGCGACGTCCTCTCCATACTGATTGATCTTGTGATAGGCGACGATCATCACGATCGAGACGAAAAGCCCCAATGCGGAAGTCGAACGTTTGGGCGGAATCGCCAGCGCCACCGCCAGCAGGGGCAGCAACAGCATCATGATGACCTCGACCATGCGATAGTTGAAGGATGCCTGACTGCCCGCGCGCTCGGTCGCGCTGCTCTTGTCGCTCCAGCCGATGCGCAACAGTTCGGGCAGGATGTATTCGCGGTTCTTGCCGCCACGCTCGCGAAACCGCTCGATCGCGGGAAGGTCTATGGGCAGGTCATGCCGCGAGAAGGACAGCACGCGCGGCTCCTGCCCCGGCATGTCCTGCACGATCTGCCCCTCGATCAGGCGCAGGACGATGGTATCGGGTTTGTCGCGCAGCGCGAGAAAGCGGCCTTCCTGCGCCGAGATCGAAAGCACCTGCCCCCGTTCGTTGGCGACACGCGCGAAGATGCCGATCAGGCGGCGGCCTTCGTCCTTGCTCTCCTCGATCCGCAGCGCCATGCGATCCTTGAGCGTGGTGAACTCGCCAACCTTGATGGTAGCGCCCAGCGCACCGGATTTGAGATCGTAGTTGAGCTGCTCGTAATAGTATCGCGCGAGGGGCTGGAGATAGCCGACAATGGCGAAGTTCACGATCACCAACGCGATGGTGATGAGATAGGGCACACGCAGCAGGCGCGTGTAGCTCAGACCCACGGCACGCATCACATCGAGCTCGCTGGTCGTCGCCAGCTTGCGGAAGGCCAGCAGGATGCCGAGCATCAGTCCCAGCGGAATCGCGAGGCTGGCATATTCCGGGATCAGGTTCGCCAGCATCTTGAACACGACGCTGACCGGCCCGCCCTCGGTGGCGACGAAGTCGAACAGCCGCAGCATCTTGTCGAGCATCAGCAGCGATGCCGCGAGCATGAAAATGCCCAGCATCGGCATCAGCACGAGGCGGAAAATGTAACGGTCGATCGCGGTAAGGAAAGGCAAGCGGTCAAGTCCGGTTCGTGCTTGGATTCCCGCGCTCTTGTTGGCGCGGTGCGCGGCCATCGGCCTTTATCCGCAGGCACGCCCAGGGGGCAAGTCCCGTTTGTTGGCGATCAGCAGGCCGAGCGCCAGATCGTCAGGCCTTTTCCAGCGTGCACTGCAACGGATGCTGGTTCTGTCGCGCGAGATCCATGACCTGGTTCACCTTGGTTTCGGCGATCTCGTAGGGGAATATCCCGCACACGCCGACACCCTTCTGGTGAACGTGAAGCATGACGCGGGTTGCCTGCTCCAGATCCATCCCGAAGAAACGCTTGAGCACCAGGACAACGAATTCCATCGGCGTGTAATCGTCGTTGAGCATCAGCACCTTGAACTGGCTGGGCTTCTTGGGTTTGGTGCGCGTCTTGGTTGCCAGACCGACCTGGCCCTCGCCATCGCTATCGCCCTGATCGGGCCGATCGTTGCCGTCATCGTCGCCCGCTCGCGGATCGATCCTGACCGGACTGTCGACACGCAAGCGCAGGTCGCGGGGTTCGCAATTGCAGTTCATGATCACAGAATACCGCAAGCCGGGGTCGCTTCACAAGACCCACAACTTGCTTCCTCGCGGTTACCAAAAAGCAAAGGGCCGGACGGCCATTTGCCGCCCGGCCCTTTGCCGGAATTGTGCAGGTCAGCGCAGATCAGGCGGCGACGCTACGAACCTTTTCCACCGCGAGGCTGACGCGACCGGAAATCGGCGCCATGGCGTCGCTGGCGATCTTGATCATCGCCTCGGTGTTCTTCGAGCCGTAAGCGACGGCGCTGTCGAAGCTCTTGCGGAACATCTCGCTCTGAAGCTGGATGAGGTCGGTCGGGGACTTGGCGGCGGCCATTTCCTTGACGTCGGCGGAAACCGATTCGAACACCGAGCGGCTCTCGGCCACGAAATTGGTGCTCATGTCCTGCAGGCCTTCGGTAAGGACCTTGCCCGATTCGACAACGGCTTCGACGTTGCCCTTGGTGAACTCGGCGTAATCGCCGAACATCGCCGAACTCTTCTCGAAGGCTTCCTTGGCCTTGGCCTGCGCGTCGCTCATAATGCTTTCGAGTCCTTCTGTGATCTTGGTCTTCATGGTCATGGTCGTGTCCTTGGCTTTCGCAATTGAAGTAGTGGCTAGAGTAGGAATCGTGGATTTCGGAGTGGCGACGCCCTTTGCGGCTGCCGGCTTCGTGGCTGCCACCTTCGTTTTGGGCGCGGGCTTGGCGGCCGGCTTCGCCACTTTCTTCACGGGCTTGGCGGCCACCTTGGCAACGGGCTTCGCGACAGGCTTCGCTTTCGCGGCTGGCTTCGACGCCTTGGCGGCAGGCTTGCGCACGGCCTTCGGCTTTACCGAAGGAATGGCCATCGCCGTGGTTACCGGTTCGTCCTTGACGGGCTCGGGCTTGTCCGCGGTTTCGACCTTGACCGGCGCAATCGATTGCGCAGCTTCGGCGTAGGCTTTCTCGGCAGCGGCGTCCGCCTTCCCGTTTTCACTCTCGGCCATCTGACAGCTTCCTTGCTCGCTGAGCGCGAATGACATTTATGTTGCACTGCACAATAATCGTTGCCGACGCGAAGTCAAGCAATTTTTGTGCAGTGCAACATAAATTGCTGCAGATCGTAACAAAGGTGCCCCGGTCCGGCGGAACGGATCGGGCCTAGCGCGTGCTGACGTAGCGGCCCGGCGCGTCCTCGATAACTTTGTCGCCCTTGCCGCCCGGCTTGCGCTTACCGGTTGCGGACACAGTCTTCGCATCGAGAGCCTCAAGCCACTCGCGCCAGTGCGGCCACCAGCTACCCGGATGCTCGCTCGATCCCGCGACGAATTCGTCGAGCGAGTCCACCGCCCCGTCATTGGTCCAGTACTGGTACTTGTTCGCTTCGGGCGGATTTATCACGCCCGCGATATGGCCTGATCCGGCAAGCAGGAATGTCCAGGGGCCGGAGAGATGGCGCGTCAATTTCCAGACGCTCCTGGCGGGCGCGATATGGTCTTCCTTCCCCGCCTGGATGTAGCAGGGCACGGCGATCCGCCTCAGGTCGATCGGCGTGTCACAGGCGCTCAGCGCATCGGGCACGATCAGCCGGTTGTCGCGATAGAGCTCGCGAAGATAGTCGCGGTGCCACTTGGCCGGCAGGTTGGTGTAGTCGCCGTTCCAGTGCAACAGGTCGAAGGCGGGATAGCCCTCGCCCTTCAGATAATGGTTCTCGACATAATTCCACAGCAGCTCGTTGCCGCGCAGCAGGTTGAAGGTCGCCGACAGATAACGTCCATCGACATAGCCGTCGGTCGCCAGCGCACGCAGCATCTCGATCTGGCTGTCATCGACGAAATGCAGCAGGTCGCCCGCGTCCTCGAAATCGACCTGCGCGGTAAAGAAGGTTGCGGAGGAAACCTTGTCGGCATTGCCCTTGCGCGCCATCACCGCGAGAGTCGCCGCCAGAGTCGTGCCCGCCACGCAATAGCCGATGGTGTGCACGCTCGGCACCTTGAGCCGCTTGCACACCTTCTCGATCGCCTCGATCTGCGCGGCGATATAATCGTCCCATGTCAGGTCCGCCATCGAGGCATCGGCCGATTTCCAGGAGACCATGAACACGCTGATCCCCTGCGCCACGGCCCAGCGCACGAAGCTCTTCTTCGCATTGAGATCGAGAATGTAGAAGCGGTTGATCCAGGGCGGGAAGATCACCAGCGGAGTCTTGAGAACCTTCTTCGTGGTCGGGGTATACTGGATGAGCTGGAACAGCGGCGTCTCGTAAACCACCTTACCCGGAGTTTCGGCCAGATTGACGCCCAGTTCGAAAGCTCCGGGAGCCGTGTGGCTCAATTGTCCGCGCGC